>JBDRGV010000001.1:0-17384 GCA_043817405.1 archaeon
GAACAAAAGATCGTTCAAAATTTCTGTGAATTGTACTTTGAAAAGCATGGCTTTTCTTAGAAGTTCCGAAGAAACAACGTAGGGATTAAATCGGGTCAAGCTTTTCATGAATCCTGACATGGTTTCAATAGGCAGTATTAAATTAGAGACCAGCAAAAAAACGCTTCCAATGGTTATGGATAGCATTGTAGAGGATTCCTGCGTTCGAGATAAATAACCTATAATCATCCCTACAAAAATGAACATTGCAATGGTGATTAAAAGCACCAAAGAAGTCACGATGAAATTGGCAAAAATATCTATTTTTAGGAAGTATTGGGTCAAAAGTAATATTATAAAAATTTGTAAAAATAAAACTATGAAGCTTGTTACGAATGTTGTAACCACGAAGAATCTGTCGCTGGTAGGAGTTGTGAAATTCCTAAATGCAGCTTTAGAATTTTTTTCCATGATTAATAATGCGCTTGATAGCATAATTCCAATAAACATTATAACCAGAACAAGCAAAAATGGAAACATGAAAATTAATTGATTGGATTCTGCGACGATGGGTTTTATTTCGGTTTTAATTGGACTAACAATGCTTTCCGCAGAAGAAATATCTATGTTTTCTAGGTTTTCTAAAGTCGATTCTAAACTACTTTTTACAGTGTTTGTACTGGTTTTAACTTCATCAAGCGACTTTGTTATTGCGCCCAAATTAGCACTTACTTCTTTTTTTTGATCTTCTACTTCTTCAACTTTAGCCTCGAGTATGTTTGTTATGTTATCAGCCACATCATCGAAAATTGAGTGAATAACTACTGTTGTATTGTAAGTGTCAGTCAAGTCTTCTTCAATCTCTTGGAAAATCGCAGTTTCGTTTCCTGTAGCAATATCAATGCCTTCGCCAGTCGCATCAAAGCCCAAGTTTTTTAGACTTCCGGCATTTGTAAAAAGATCTTTCTCTCCGGATTTCAATTTCGAAATAGATATATCATCCATTGAAAAATCGAAATCTTCAGTTTTGTCCTGAGTCGCTCCAACGGTTGAAATAACAGTATCTATGGCTGATTTTATAGTTATTATGGACAAAATATCCTTATCTACAGAAGTTTTTGTAGTGTCAATTTTAGTTAATAGTGTTTGGGTTAAATCTTTACTCAACTCACTTGTTTTAAGTTCTAAATTTTTAGAAACATCATCTATTATTTGATAAACAAGATTAGTACGGGAATAATCAACATAGAACTCTAATTTGTTGGCGGCCTCATTGCCTATTTCGAAGTTTGCCGGAAAAATGATGCATGTATGGGATTCACTTTTTTTAATGGACTCTATACATGACTCGCTTGAATCATAAGGAATAATCAAATAATTATTCCCTCTGAGTTCTTGAATAAATGACTCTGTTAATGGATTGTTTTCATCAGAAGTATAATATCCCACTGACAAAGCATAGGTACTTGGTTTGTTCAAGGCCAAACCCACCAAAAGAATAATTATTAGAGGACCGAATATGACGATGAAAGCAGAACTCTTGGCCCTCATCAATAGTTTAAGATTTTTTATTATTGTTTTCGTGAATTTCATCTTTTTTGTCTTTTGATAAAGCAATAAATATTTCATCAAGCGAAGCTTTTCCAACTTTCATATCAATAACTTCTTCTTTTAATTTTTTGAGTATGGGAAACAATTCGTGAAAAATTCTTTGTGGTTTAGATGAATGAATAACTAATCTAGAACCTTTAATCTCATAGGATTCAATGTTACTTTTGGAAAGCTTACTCATGAGTTTTTTATAATTACCAGGATAACATTCAAGATGTATTTCTTGAATTTTTGAGTATTTGTTTTTTATGGCGTCGGGGCTTGCAACATCTATTATTTTTTTATCTTTTAAAATTGCTATTCTAGAACAAAGATCCTCCAGTTCTATCAAATGATGGCTTGCAATAATTATTGTTGTTCCTTTTTTATTGATTTTTTTTATAAGAGTCCAAATATGTTCTCTTAAAACAGGATCCAAATCAGCCGTTGGCTCGTCAAGAATAAGAACCGCAGGATCATGTATCAATGCACAGGCAATATCCAGTCTTCGTTCCATACCGCCAGACAGACTTTTGGCAGGTAAATCTTCATAATATTTTAAATCCATCAAATTCAATAATGTTTCAACGTTTATTTTCAAAGCATCAGAAGATAAATTGTACAGAGAACCAAAATATTCAAGATTTTCTCTAAGAGTCAGGTTAAGATAAAAGGATGGCTGTTGAGATGCAAAACCATAGATTTCTTTTACAGTATTTCCTTTCTTAAAAACAGATCTGAATGCGCTTGCTTTTTGAAAATCCAGCAAATGTTCAAATCTGAACAAAATGTCTCCTTGATCGGGTCTGTGAAATCCAATTATTAAGTTCAGTAGAGTTGTTTTTCCAGAACCACTGGCACCTATTAAACCAAAAATTTCTCCTTTTTTAACTTCAAAGCTTACATTTTCTAGAACTACATGATCACCAAATCGTTTTACAATGTTTTGAACTTTGAATATTGGTTCTGTCATAATTTTATTCCATCAAATTATGACGTTCAAAAAACCATGTTTTTGCAATTGTCATAACTGACCTCTTTTTAAGGTTTATACTGTAATCTACACTACTTAACATCTTTGTAATCCGTAATATTTAAATTTACTGATTTGAAAAACTTTAAAATAATATTTTATTCTCTAAAAAATAGTCGTGACTTTAATTAAAGATTAACTTTATAAATGAAATACTCATTCTTACAACAGTAGGACGGTGATTAGCTAACGGCCCTGTGCTGAGGAAAGTCCGCCCACTATATACGGCCACTCTCGGAAGGGAGGTCTCGAAAGGGACGGCAACGGCTCAGAAACGAAACCACCCATGGAATGGGATGATGCAGAGAAGCAATAGGTGACTGTTGTGAGTGAACCTGCTGACGTCTCCAGGGGAAAGGATGAAACGGCGAGTCCTGGCTTGTGCAAGCCAAAAGGCGCTAAGTAGAATGCTAATATGACTGTCTGCACGAGTAGAAAGGTCTTCGATGATCTGAAACTAGCAGAGTCTAACAAAAGGCGGCTTATAGCCGTCCTACAATTTTATTAAAAACGAAAAAATGGCAAGAAAAGACAAAATAAGTATGCCTTCTTCAACGGCAGGCATTACAAGGTATTTTGATGATTACAAATCAAAAATAGAGTTCAAACCACAATACATTATAGTTTTAGTGATAATTGTTATTTTAATTGAAATATTCTTACATATAAATGCAGGTTTCTAAGGTGAAAAAATGTTTCCAGGCGTAAACCCTCGACAGATGAAGCAGGTCATGAAAAAGATGGGCATGCAACAGGAGGAGCTGGATGTGAAAGAAGTTATTTTTCGAATGAATGACCGTGATTTAGTAATATTCAATCCATCTGTTTCTAAAGTCAATATGATGGGACAAGAAACTTTTCAGGTTTCGGGTGAAATAGAAGAACGAGCAACGAACAGTACACCTGATATTTCTGAAGAAGATATTCAAACAGTCATGGATCAGGTTGGTTGTTCTAAGGAAAAAGCAAAGAAAGCAATAGAAGAATTTAAAGGCGATTTGGCAGAAGCAATAATGAGTCTTCAATAAACATTTATTCACGATAAGTTTAAATACTTAGGTTTTCTATTATTTGTATGGAAGATTTCCAGTTAGCAAGAGAAAAAGCCGTAAAAAACATACGAGTGGCAGATCACATGCTGATAATGACTTTTCCTTTAGTAAAGGATCCTAAAATTCTACTGGCGGTTCTTGAAAATATTTACCAATCATTAACAAGTTCAATGGATTCATTACTTTTTTACGAGAGAACTTTCAAAAGAATACCTGCTTTTCAAGATAGTTTTGAATCAAAATTCAATGTTTTCAAAGATAAATTGGTGCCTAAGCACAGCATCAATAAAGAGTATTCGGAGCTCATTAGAAGCATCAGGGAACTTCTTGTCGAACATAAAAATAGCCCTGTCGAGTTTTCCAGAGGAGATAGATTTGTTATTTGTTCAAGTAATTATCGTATGAAAACAATAACCGTGGCAGATATGAAAAAATATATTGCAAAAACAAAATTATTCGTGGCAGACATGGATAGGTTGGTGAGACGAAATGAAGGAATCTTTAAATGACGCGAAAGAAGAGTTAAAAAGAGTTGATCATTTAATTTTTGTTAGTTTGAAATATACTAGAACTGTCGATGTTCTTTTGAATATTATTCAACGAATGATAGATGCCTATGATTTTATGATCGAAGCATTGTTACGTTACGCTTTAGAAAAAAAAATGGTTGAAGAAATACCCATTGCTCCAAAAGAAAGAGGTGATGTTGTTAAAAGAGTTTTTGAAGATGAACTAATAAACGACAATGTTGAACTGTATTTTTTACTTAGAAAACTTCACAAATCAAATCCTGAAAAAGAAAACGAGTATCGAAGACATGTGACTATGATAAGCTATGTTGAGAATAGGAAAGAAATAGTTAATATAGATATAATATCACAGTATTTTGAATTCCAAAAGTCTTTTTTAGATTATGTCGCCAGTAAAATATTTGATAATGAAGAAGACTTGTAATTTTCTCGTCTGAATTGTTTTCTTCAGAAAGATTTAAAAACAAAACTTTATTAACTATAGTTAATAGTTTTTAGATTTATTTTTAAAAGTAAAAATGAAAATCGAAAATCAAAAAATGGACAAAGAAGCAGAAGATAGAATGTTCCATAGGCGTAAGCAAGGTATCGACGACAAAAACATATCAAAATACAAATTAAAACTAGATTTTGGTTTGACCAAAGAAACAATTAGAGTCATATCGGCAGATAAAGAAGAACCCGAATGGATGTTAAAAAAAAGACTAGAATCATTTGAAATCTTCAAAAAATTACCAATGCCAAAATGGGGTCCCAATGTTTCAAAATTAGACCTTAGTAAAATAACTTATTTTTTAAAACCAGTTGCCAAAAAAAATGCCAATTCATGGGATGATGTGCCTCCAGATATTAAAAGAACTTTTGAAAGGCTAGGAATACCACAGGCAGAACAAAAAGCACTTAGCGGAGTAGGAGCACAATATGAATCAGAAGTTGTTTACCACAATCTAAAAAAAATATTAAAAAATAAAGGAGTAATATTTGAAGACTGTGATGTGGGGTTAAAAAAATATCCTGAAATTTTCAAAAAATATTTTATGAAAACAGTGCCTCCAACACTTCATAAGTTTGCAGCACTACACGGAGCAGTCTGGAGCGGAGGATCATTTCTATATGTTCCAAAAGGCGTTAAAGTTGATCTTCCATTGCAAGCCTATTTCAGAATGAATGCAGCCAGAGGAGGGCAATTTGAACACACATTATTAATAGCCGAAGAAGCTGCTCAATTTCACTACATAGAAGGATGTAGCGCGCCACTGTACACTCAAAACTCTTTACACGCAGGATGTGTTGAAATAATCGTCGGTAAAAAAGCAAGAGTAAGATATAGTTCTGTGGAAAATTGGAGTAAAAACACATTCAATCTCAATACAAAAAGAGCGGTAGTGAATGAGCATGGTATAATTGAATGGGTAGGAGGAAACATGGGCAGTGGAGTAACAATGCTATACCCCACATCAATCCTAAAAGGAAAATTTGCAAGAGCAGTACATCTAGGAATAGCATACGCAGGAAAAGGACAAAACCAAGATGTAGGTTCGAAAGTGTATCACATGGCACCAAACACCAGCTCAGTAATAAAATCAAAGAGTATTAGCAAGGATGGAGGGATAACAACCTATAGAGGTTTGTTACACATCGCAAAAAATGCCAAAGACTCAAAATCATCAGTACAATGTGATGCTCTAATGATGGACAACAGATCAAAATCAGACACCATACCATACATAGATGTCAGGAACAAAGAAGTTGACCTGGGACACGAAGCCACAGTAGGAAAAATAAGTCAAGCACAAATATTTTATCTTATGAGTCGAGGACTAACGGAGGAGCAGGCCACTCAAATGATAGTGTCAGGATTCATAGAACCAATAGTCAAAGAATTACCACTTGAATACGCAGTTGAACTAAATCGATTAATTGAATTAGAAATGGAGGGATCGCTGGGATGAGACAGAATATTAATGATATAAAACCAGTATTTTTGCAGTCAAAACAAAAAACAATCCTAAAAAATGGACTAATGATAAACTTTAACCTTGAAAAGTTTAGTTTCGATAAAATAAACCTAGAACAAAACAAGTCCATTATTCAATTCAATGATTTAAAAGACGTAAATGTCAAAGCCTTCAAAAACCAAAATAAAAAAATAAACTTTGAATTCTTCGAGAACAAATTCGACGATTTTCATCATGAAAATGTGCAAGATGGTCTAATAATAACAATTCCTAAAAATAAGAAAATCCCAGAAGCCCTACAAATAAAGCAAATAATAAAATCAAACAACTCACTGTTTCACATAAAAATAATTGTAGGTCAAAACAGCGAAATAACAATAATAGATGTTTTGGAAGATGACACTGAAACAGAAGGTTATAATAGCAAAGTAGTCGAGCTATTGGCTGAAAAAAATTCAGTGGTAAATTATTTTCACATACAAAGAATTAACAATAAAAAAATTCATTATTCTAAAAAACTCGGAATTGCAATGGAAAACTCTGAATTGAACTGGGATGATTTTAATTTAGGGGGAAAAGTAATTTTGTCAGATACAAAAACCATACTATCACAATCCAATTCAAAAACAACCATTAAAAGCATCTTTTTTTCAGATGGAAAACAACAGTTTAACATTGCAGGGCAGGCAATTCATAGATCCAAAAAAACTTTATCAAAAGTGATAGGAAAAGGAGCAGTAAAAGAAGATTCAAAAAGTCTCTACAGAGGAAACATCCACATGGAAAAAAATGCACATAAAGCAGAAGGTACACAAAGAGCAGACATATTAATTTTAGATTCTGAATCAGAAGCAGACGCAATACCCCAACTGTTAATAGACAATAACAATGTAAAATGTTCACACGCAGTTACAATAGGAAGAATAGACACTGAAAAACTATTTTATTTAATGAGTAGAGGGCTGACAGAAGAAGAATCTAAAAACTGGATTGTAAAAGGATTTTTCAATACAACAATAAAAGATATAAAGAACGAAAGAGTAACCAACAATCTACAAAAAGAAATAGAAGGTAAAATGTCAAGATGAACATTGAAAAAATAAGAAAAGAATTTCCAATATTGACAAGGAAAATTAAAGGAAACAAATTGGTTTATCTAGATAATTCTGCAACCTCACAAAAACCAAAACAAGTCATAGACGCCATAACGGATTTTTACAAAAATTATAATTCCAACATACACAGAGGAGTGCACAAACTAAGCGAAGAAGCAACAATCGCCTATGAAGAATCACATGCAAAAGTGGCCAAGTTCATCAATGCAGAATTTGAAGAAACAATATTTACAAGAGGAACAACGGAGTCATTGAACCTGCTGGCCCAAACATTAAAATATCGTTTAAACAAAGGAGACGAAATACTTTTGACAGAGATGGAACATCACAGCAACATAGTTCCTTGGCAGATAATTGCCAAAGAAAAAGAATTAAAATTGAAATTTGTTGAAGTAACTAAAGATGGAACACTGGACCTGGAATCTTTTAAATCATTAATATCAAACAAAACGAAAATAGTCTCAGTAATTCACATGTCAAATGTACTAGGAACAATTAATCCTGTTAAAGAACTAGGAGAAATAGCTCATAAATATGGTGCACTATTCATAGTTGACGCAGCCCAAAGTATTCCCCACATGAAAATCGATGTGAAAAACTTAAATTGCGATTTTTTAGCATTCTCAGGACATAAAATGTTCGGACCAACAGGAATTGGAGTGTTGTATGGAAAAAAATATTTGCTAGAGGAAATGCCACCCTATATGACTGGCGGAGACATGATAAAAGAAGTAACCTTAAAAGAATCATTTTGGAATGATTTACCTTGGAAATTTGAAGCCGGAACTCCGAACATTGCAGGAGGAATAGGGTTAGGAATGGCGGTGGACTACATTAACAAAATAGGATTAAAAAACATAGAAGAATATGAACGTCAATTAACAAAAGAGGTTTTCAAAGTTTTGAAAAACACAGATTTTATAGAATTATATGGTCCTAAAGAAAACAGAGGACCGGTTTTCTCATTCAATGTCAAAGGAATACACGCCCATGATATATCTTCTTTACTGGACGATTATGGAGTGGCAGTAAGAGGAGGGCATCACTGCGCAATGCCTCTAATGAAAAAACTAGGAATTAATGGATCAGTTAGAGCATCATTTTCAATCTACAACACTAAAGAAGAATTAAACATTCTTGTGGACGCTCTAGAAAAAGTAAGGAGAATATTTCAATAAAATGATTAACAATAAAAAATTGGAATTATCTGAAAACATGTACAAGGAAGAAATTCTAGATCATTATAAGAACCCTAGAAATTTTGGAGAATTAAAAGGACCTGCAGTTCTTCATAGAGAAATCAACCCTCTATGTGGCGACAAGATAAAATTGTCACTTAAAATTGATTCCGGAAAACTAAAGGACATAAAATTCAGTGGAAATGGTTGTGCAATCAGTCAAGCAGCCATATCAATGCTAACAGAAAAAGTCAAAGGAATGAATCTCAATGAAATTAAAAAACTCGATAAAAAAGATATTTTTAATCTATTGGGAATACCCATAAGCGCTGCAAGAATAAAATGCGCACTGCTATCATTAGACACATTAAAAAACTCAATAAAAATATATGAGCACAAACAAAATGGAAAAAATTGAATTAAAAAATCTAAAAGCAAGTATAGATGGAAAGAAAATACTAAAAGGAGTTTCATTGGAATTAAAAAAAGGAGAAGTGGTTGCAATCATGGGTCCAAATGGAAGTGGAAAAAGCACCTTGGCTTATTCAATAATGGGACATCCAAAATATAAAATCGAAAGCGGACAAATACTTCTAAATGGAAAAGACTTAACCAAACTAAAAACCGATGAGAGGGCCAGAAAAGGAATTTTTTTATCATTTCAATACCCCAACGAAATCCCAGGTGTTACGGTTTCAAACTTCATAAGAACAGCGATGAACGCGACTCGAAAAATACCAATATCAATACCTGAATTTATTAAAGAGCTCAACAAAAATTCAAAAGAACTACATTTAGACTCTTCAATATTAAGCAGATACTTGAATGAAGGTTTTTCAGGCGGCGAAAAAAAGAAAACTGAAATGCTACAAATGAAAATGTTAAAGCCAAAATTCGCCATACTCGATGAAACAGATTCAGGGCTAGACATAGACGCCCTAAGAATAGTTGCAGATGGTATAAATTCTTTAGCTAAAACCGGTAGCGGAATTCTTGTAATAACTCATTACCAACGTTTACTGGACTACATCAAACCCGATAAAATACATATTTTCATGGACGGTAAAATAGTTTTCTCAGGCGGTAAAGAATTGGCGGAACAATTAGAGAAAAAAGGTTATGATTGGTTAAAAAAAACTAATTAAAACGTTTTTGAAACAATCAAAAATTCAAATTTTTTGAGTGTCGAAAAAAGAAAATCTTTTTTCGAAACATAAGAAAAACTTCGTGTTTTTCTGGGCTTCGAAAACCGAAAGGGTTTTCGAAACATTAAAATAGGAGTTCTTTTTTTCCAATATTGTTCTAACATGAATAAAGTCTACCTCGCACTGGAAGAAGCCCAAGACTTGATTCCTTACATAAGAAAAGATGTAGAAAGACTAATAAAATTGAATAAAGCAATATTGATTATAAATTCTTTAGAAGTAGAATTTGACGATGATTTTGAAGAATTAACATACAATCTAAATATAAATAAGAACTATCACAAATTATCATACGAAATGTTTGACCTATTAAATGAATTACATAAAAAAGGTTGTATGGTCAAAGACTTGGATAAAGGATATATAAATTTCTATTCGTTTTTTGAAAACAGAGAAATACTGCTTTGTTGGAACGCATCCGAAGAAAAAATAAATTACTGGCATGAAACCTGTGTGGGTTGTGAATCCAGAAAGCCCATTTCGATGATTCAATTTAATCTTAAAAACAAGTAAGAGTGAGGCTGTTCATCAATTTTTTAGAAAATTGGAAATAGTACAGCCCAAACTTTATAAATGACCAATTGTTTTATCATTCTATGAAATTTGAATATTTAGAAGATGTTGCAACTGCAGACATCGCTTTCAAAGCACAAGGAAACAGTTTAAATGAGCTATTTGAAAACTGTGCTTTGGCAGTTGCAGAAACAATAGCGGACACCAATACAATCAAACCAAATATAACTAAATCATTGGTCCTTGAAGCACCGGATCAAGAACAATTATTATTCTTATTTTTATCAGAACTAACTTATTTTAAAGATGCAGAGTTATTGTTTTTCTCAAAATTCGATGTTGAAGTCAAAGGAAATAAACTAAAAGCAAAAATTCACGGAGAGAAAATAAACAAAAACATTAAAATACGAAACGATGTTAAAGCAATAACAATGTACATGTTAAAAATAGAGAAAAAGAAAGATAAATTTTTTGCAACTGTGGTTGTAGACATATGAGGTGATTAAAATTAATAGCAATGTTCCAAAAAATATTAAGAAAATATCTGATGTGGTTTGGGAAATTCCAAAATCATACAAAAAAGGAATGAATGTTCCCGCAAGAATCTATGCTTCTGAGAAACTATTAAATGAAATGGATCAAGGGGTTTTCGAACAAGTAACCAATGTTGCTTGTCTTCCAGGAATAGAAAAAAATGCTTTTTGCATGCCAGATGGACATTGGGGTTATGGATTTCCAATTGGAGGAGTTGCAGCGTTTGACCTTGACAAAGGAGTCATAAGTCCAGGAGGAATAGGATTTGACATTAATTGTGGAATGAGGCTTGTAACAACTAATCTAACCTATAAAGAAGTAGCGCCTAAACTTAAACCACTTGTAAATTTGCTCTTTGAAAAAGTTCCTGCAGGTGTTGGTGGTAAAGGATTTCTAAGAATAACAGAGAATCAATTCAAAGATATAATGGTCAACGGATCTCAATGGGCCGTTGAAAATGGTTATGGACGAAAAGAAGACATTGAAAGAACAGAAGAGTATGGTCAATTGGCAGGCGCAGATCCAAGCAAAGTAAGCGAAAAAGCCATAAAAAGAGGCATAAGACAAATGGGAACTCTTGGAAGCGGAAATCACTATTTGGAAGTTCAAATGGTCACCGCTGAAAATATTATTAGACCTGAAATCGCCAAAAGATTTGGAATAACAACTCCCGACCAAATTGTTGTAATGGTTCATTGCGGAAGCAGAGGTTTTGGTCATCAAATAGCGACAGACTATTTACATACTTTTAACAGAGTAATGAAAGAAATGAAATTGAATGTAAAAGATCGTGAGTTGGCCTGTGCACCTTTTAAAAGTGTCGAAGGAAGAAATTATTATAAAGCCATGGCCTGCGCTGCAAACGCTGCATTCCTAAACAGACAAATAATACTACATCGAATCAGAGAATGTTTCTCGGAAACTTTCAAGAAAGACCCTGAAGACATGGGAATGGATTTAGTATATGACGTTGCTCACAACATAGCAAAAGTTGAGAAGCACAAAGTCGATGGAAGCACTAAAGAACTAGTGGTTCACAGAAAAGGAGCCACAAGATCATTTGGACCGGGTCATCCTGAATTAACTAAACTCTATAGAGATGTTGGCCAGCCAGTGATTATTGGCGGAAGCATGGAAACAGGATCACATTTATTGGTGGGCACTGAAAAAGCAATGGATGAAACTTTTGGAAGCACAGCCCATGGTTCAGGAAGAACAATGTCTCGTACAAAGGCCAAGAGCATTGTTAATGGAGAAGAATTGCAGAGAAGCATGGAGAAAAAAGGCATATATGTTAAATCAGCCTCAATGTCTGGCCTTGCAGAAGAAGCAGGTCTTGCCTATAAGAATATTTCAGAAGTAATTAAAACTCTTGAAAAAGCAGATATTTCAAGAAGTGTAGTGGCTTTTAAACCAATAGGAAACATTAAAGGTTAATGGAAATAAATATAAACAGCGTTAATTTAACAATAAAATGGTAAATCTAAGACTGATTCAACCTCAAGAAATAGAAGTTCTATATGTACTACCTGCAATAAGAAGACAGCTAACCATTGAAATGAAAAAATCAGGCAAAAGTCAGAAAGAAATTGCAGAACTTCTATGTGTTACTGAATCAGCTGTAAGTCAGTACTTGAAGTCAAAAAGAGCTGCAAAATTAAAATTCAAAAAAGAAATGTTAGATGACATTAAAAATTCAGCCAATAAAATTAAAAATGTAAAATCCATGCTTTTTGAAACACAAAAACTTCTTCGAAAAATAGAAAAATCAGGTTTTCTGTGTGAAGTTCATCGAAGTTTATCAGTTTTGCCTTCTAATTGTGCAGAATGTTTTAAATAAAAATAATGTTAGTTCTTTTACTTCTTAAAATATTTTAAATAATTACTAATGCTTATTCCAGCAGCCTTTACACCTTTGTTTCTTAGTTCAGAAGCAACCGATTCACTTCTAACTCCGAACTCACAGACAAATAAATATGATGAATCTTTCTTAAACTCATTAACTCTGCTAAATATTTCCGTATAGGGAACAGACAGTTTTGTTTTCAGAGGATTCTTTTTTTGAACGACCAGTTCTCTAATATCAACGGAGATAACGTTCTTACTCAACTTAACGGGTTTTAGTTCATCTACTAATAGAACACCCCTGGTTACAGAAACTTTGCTAACTGCATCTTTTATTTCTTTTTCAAAAGAAGGAATTTTCTCAATGTCTTCTTCCCTGGGAGTTGTTGTTACAGGTCCCTCGCTTAAATTACAAAACTCCTTAATTTTTTCAGACATAGACATGGTGCCTAGTTTTTGAGCTATTTTTATAATCTCTATTTTATCCAGGGTTAATAATGGTCTGAGCATAGGTATGAAAACTTGTTTTCCGATGAAAAGCAAGCTTTTGAGTGTTTGACTGGATTTCTGAGATAATGATTCTCCACCCGATAAGAAAAGATGACCATTCTTATCTGCAATTTGTTCGCCTATTTTGTAAAGAACAATTTTCAAAGCGATCTGTCGTAGAGAATCCGGAACTTTTGATTTTAATTTTGTAACTAAAGGTTTAGCATCAATTACAAATATTTTTGGAGAATATCCAAAAGCGTATTTTGTTATGAGAAAATTATAAATTTTAGAAACATCCGATAAAACTTCTTCGCCAACCAGGTTCACAAATAAGAAGTCAACATTACAACCTCTTTTTATCATTTGAAAAGCCGCAACCGGACTATCAATGCCTCCTGAAAACAAGCATAAAACTTTATCATTTTTATTTAATGGCATTCCACCAACACCATCTATTATTGAAGTATAGAAGAAACATTCTTTATCTCTAATCTCTAAGAATATTTTAACTTCAGGAGTTGTCAAATCAACACCTTTACTGTAATCATAAAGCACGGACCCTGCTTCTTTAGCCAGATCCAAAGAATTAAACTCGTGTTTGCCAATTCTTTTTATTTTAACGGCAAAAGTTTTACCTTTGACAAGACTTGATCCAATTTTTTCTACCTGTTTTAACAAATCAGTTTTTGATTTGAACATGAATTGTTTGGCAGGAGACAAACTTTGTATGCCTGCAACTCTTTCAAGGATTGAAACTGCTTCAGGTTCGCAGTAAACAACGAATCTCCCTCCAAGATTATCTATTTTTAAATCAGAGAAGTAATTTCTTCTCAGTGCATCTTTTATGGATTTAATATATGCTATTTCAAAATGAGCCCTGGTTTTTTTGCTTTTTAAACCAATTTCTCCATATCTGAGTAAAATACAATCCTTCATTTTTATTCTTATGAAATATCATGAACCCCGCTTTCTTTTATAGAACCCACAGTTCTTTTTTCAAATCGTAAAGTATTGTTATATAGTTTATCGTGAATGTCTTTAATACTTTTGCAATTCATAACTTGAAAACTTGAAGTTAATCCATCAACGATTAAAGGAATCCATTCATGTATACTGCCTTTGTATCTGACTCTGCCACTAATTCCTTGGGGAAGTTTAGAATAACCTCTTATTTCTCCGACATTTGCTTCTTTAGAGCCCATTCCCCTATAAACTTTGTAGGGTATTCCTGTTTCAGGATTAGGAATAACTTCACCATGACCTTCTTCAGAACCGGCCAACATGTTTCCAAGCATAACTGCATGCGCTCCAATTCCTAAAGCTTTGGTAATATCGCCGACTTCTTTTATACCACCATCTGCAATTGTTTTTGGTGAATTGATGAAATCATAATCATTTAATGCTTTAGCACTCCAATAAATACTTGATGCAGCGGCTCTAGATATGCCGATTGCACCCGCCGTTGTGCAAATAGATCCTGGACCCTGTCCGCAACGAAATGAATCGACACCTATTTCACGTAAAAATAATGCGGCTTCAACTGTAGAAATATTTCCTCCAATCAATAATTTTTCAGGAAACTTGTTTTTTATGTATGTTAGCATTTCTTTAGAGAATTTTGTAAAACCTTGAGAAGTATCCACGACAACTCCGTCCGCACCTGCTGCGAAACCCTTTTCAAGTCTATCATATGCTTTTTCTTCCCAAGTTTCAACAGCAAATAAAACTCTTAATTTTTGAAATTCATCTTTTGTGGCAAGAGGATATTTTTCGTTCTTTTCAATATCGCTTTGTGTAACAAGATACTTTAAATGTTGATTTTCATCAATTATAGGGAGATAAGGAACATGTTTATTCCAAAGAATATCATTAGCTTCATCTAAAGTTAGGTCGCCTTTTCCAACAACTATTTTTTCAAGTGAAACCATTCTTTCTTTAACTTTCAAATCCGTAAATTGTGTACGACGATAATCAGATTTCCTTAAAAGACCTACTAGTTTTCCGTCAGGTAAACCATTCTCCGTTACAGGAAAAGTGTCTATAACATTTTTACCAGTTCGAAAAAGTTTTCCTTTTTCAATTGCTTCTGCGATAGTATTCTCTGGAGAGATAGTTACAGGATCTTCAATAAATCCATTTTGAAATCTTTTAACTTTTTCAATTTCTTTTATTTGAGCATTGACATCAGAATCACCTAAAGCATCTTTTTGATTATAGTGAATAACACCTATACCTCCTTCTTGTGCGAGAGCAATACAAACTTCCGCATTAGTTACCGTGTCCATTGGAGAAGCAATTATAGGAATTTGCAGTTCAATATTTTTTCCCAAATTTGTTTTTAGAGAAATTTGTTCTTTACCAATATCTGTAAAAGTATTATCTAGCATAGTGAAGTCAGAATAAGTTATTCCTTCTCCTGCTTTGAAAAGTTCTTCTGCAGATAAATCTGTTTTCATTTTATTACCTTTTTAACAATTAAAAATATTTTGTATGCTTTTAAAAACTTAATGTCTGAAATGTCTTATTCCTGTAAATATCATTCCCATGCCTAGTTCGTCAGCTTTTTTAATAACTTGTTCATCAGCTTTTGATCCGCCCGGGCAGACAATATACTTCACTCCAATTTCAGCAAGAGCTTCAACACCATCTGGTTTTGGGAAAAACGCATCTGAAAATGCTATGATTTTATTAGAATACAAAATTTCTTTTGAAAAACTATTAACATTTTCAATTAACATGTTTCTATATTGCGAATCATGAATCATTTTATCCATAGTCATAGCGTAATCTAAATCATGTTCTCTGAAATAAACTCTCATCAAATTTTCTTGTGCCTTTGTAGCAGCTAATTTTTTTGCAGAGTCAAGTCTGTTTGGTTGTCCTGTTCCCATACCTAACATCATATAATGGCCATTTTCATATTCATAAAATATATCAACAGAATTAGATTTTACATGTTTACCAACTTTAATAGAGAAATCAATTAATCCAAGCATTTGTTCTCCGAATTGTTGTTTTGTTACAGTTCCAACATTATATTCAAGTCCGCTATTCTGTTCTGTTAATTTTTGTGGTGAATTCAATAAATCTGAAATGTTTTCACATAAATAGAGCTTATTATTCTGAGTTTGAGACAGAGTTCCTCCTCTAATTGTCAAGGATTCTTCAAAATCCGAAACGTTTTCTAAAGGTCCTGTTGGAACGACCCTAAGATTTTTCTTAGGAGAATTTTTTATCCAGTTTATTGCTTCATCTGAAAATTTAGGTGCGATGATCACTTCTACAAATTTTCCACTAAGTGCTTTTATTGTAACAAGATTAACTGTTTGTGAATAACCTATCACCGAACCAAAAGCACTGATTTCATCTCCTCGCCAAGCATAAATAAAAGCATCTTTGAGAGTTTTTCCAGTTGCAGCTCCACAAGAATTCATATGTTTTATTACAGCTACAAAATTTTTGTCAGCATTATCTATAATAATTTCTAATGTGGAATTTGCATCCCTATAATTGTTAAAACCCATGGGAACGCCGTGCAATGGAGTGTTGAACACAGAAGGTCCTATATGGTTTTCATCTTTTTCAAGAAAAGCTTTTTGATGTGGATTCTCGCCATATCGCCCTATTTGTTCTTTTTTTCCCATTTTAATCTAATCTCTTAACAAAATTATATTGTTTTTTTATTTGATCTTTTTTTTGTAATTGTTTGTTTATGTAGTTTGTTATTATAGAATCATATTTTGCAGTTGTTTGAAATGCTTTATGAGCTAACTCAAATCTCACATCAAAAGAAGTACTTCCTTTATTTTTTTCTAAATGTTTAACTATTTCATGATAATCATTAGGATGGCAAACAACTGCACAGCTTGGAAAATTCTTAGCAGCAGCCCTTATCATTGCAAGTCCGCCTATATCTATATTACCTCTCGCGTTTTCAAAAGATACATCTGGTTCTGCAATAACTTTTTCAAAAGGATAAAGATTGACAATAACCATATCAATGTAAACGGCACCATTTAGTTCATTTTTCAAATATTCTTTATGTTTAGAGTTATCTCTTTCTCCAAGTATGCCTGCGTGAATCTTAGGATGTAAAGTTTTCACTAATCCACCTTCCATTTCTGGAAAATCAGTATATTCTGCAATTTCTATAAGATTGTTTGTTGTTTTAACAGCCAATTTATTTTGAATTGATTTGTATGTTCCTCCAGTAGATAAAAAACGTACCTTTGGATTAATATCAATTAAAGAGTTTACAAATTCCTCTAATCCAGATTTATCAAAAACACTAATAAGAATATTCTGCACAGAGATATTGTCAAAAATTCTTCCTTTAATTTCACGAATATCCATTACCTTA
>JBDRGV010000002.1:0-16040 GCA_043817405.1 archaeon
GTTTCAAATTAACATTTACGATGGAGTTATGGAAATTCTAAATTATCTAAAAGAAAAAGGTTTGGCTTTAGCAGTTGTTTCAGGTGCTCATGGAGAGTTTGTAAGAAATATAACTAGCACTTTTTTCAAAGATTTCTTTGACATCGTTGTCAGTGGAACAGATGTTGAACACGGAAAACCCGCTCCAGACCCATATTTGAAAGCAATAAAGGATTTAGGAATTGAAAAAGACGAAGCCATTGTCATTGAAAACGCCCCAATAGGCATCACAAGCGGAAAATCTGCTGGTTTGAAGGTTTTTGCATTAGAAACAACCCTGAAAAAAGAGTATTTACAAGACGCTGACAAGGTTTTCAAAGATCATAAAGAATTGTTTTCTTACCTTTCGCAACTTTTTTAAAAGCCCCATATTTTCTTGCATTCATGACTTATGAACTAATCATCACTGAGAAACCTTCTGCAGCTAGAAAGATAGCATTGGCTCTCAGCGACTCTAAACCTGTTAAAAAAGCCATTAACGGAGTGTCTTATTTCATGATTTCACATGATAAAAAAGACATTGTAGTTGTTTCTGCGGTTGGTCATTTGTTCGGTGTGGGTGAAAAAAAGTCTACTTTTAACTATCCAAGCTACGATATTAATTGGAAGCCTTCAAGTGAACTTGGCAGTGCTTCTTATTCTAAAAAATATGCTAATGTCATTCAAAAACTTGCTGAAGATGCTAATAGTTTCACAGTTGCTTGCGATTATGATGTTGAAGGAGAAGTTATTGGTTTGAATTGCATAAGATTTCTCTGTAAGAAGAAAGACGCAGGTAGAATGAAGTTCAGCACATTGACAACACCTGATCTGATACAATCCTACAACGATAAAGCTAAAACATTGAATTGGGGTCAGGCTAACGCCGGTGAAACAAGACATTTCTTAGATTGGCTTTATGGAATAAACTTGAGCAGAGCTCTAACTTCAGCCATTAGAAAAAAAGGCGCCAACAAAACATTGTCAACAGGCAGAGTTCAAGGACCTGCTTTAAAACTTATAGTTGACAAAGAAGAAGAAATTCAGAATTTTAAAGTCGAACCCTATTGGCAACTAGAATTAAATGGAGATATTAAATCCGAAGAAGTTTCTGCAATGCATGAAAAGGATCGTTTCATGAAAGAATCCGAAGTAGACATTGTTTTGAAAAAAACTAAAGGTAAAAATGGTGTTGTTGATGAAGTTGAGAAAAACGAGAAAACCCATTATCCGCCTTATGCTTTTGACTTGACAACTTTGCAAATGGAGTCCTATAGAAGTTTGAGCATTAATCCTAAGCAAACATTATCATTGGCTCAGAATCTTTATTTGGCTGGAAAGATTTCCTATCCTAGAACCAGTTCTCAGAAATTACCGCCAACAATTGGTTACAAGAAAATATTAACTGCTTTACAAGACAATTCTGATTATACTAAGATCTGCAAAGAAATTCTTGCTAAGGAAAAAATATATCCTAGACAGGGAGCAAAAGATGATCCTGCCCATCCAGCCATTTATCCAACTGGCAGTAAAGCAGGTACTTTGAAAGGCAATGAGAAAAAAGTTTATGACCTGATTGTTAGAAGATTTTTATCGGCTTTTGGTGAGTCGGCTCAAAGAATTGAAACCATTATCAAGATTAAAGTTGAAGACGAACCATTCATCGCTAAAGGCACCATAACCGTCGATAAAGGCTGGTATGTGTACTATGGCAACCATATGAAGCCTAAAGAAGTCAAGATGCCTAACGCAAAGAAAGGCGAAGTTGTTAATGTTAAAGAAATTGTTAAGCATGAAAAGGAAACAGAGCCTCCAAAAAGATACAGTCCAGCATCAATCATTAAAGAGTTAGAGAAGAGAAACCTGGGAACAAAAAGCACAAGAGCAAATATTATAGATACATTATATCAAAGAGATTTTATTCGCGGAACAAGGTTGGAAGCAACCGTTGTTGGCATGAGAGTTATCAAAACTTTATCCAAATACAGCCCTCAAATCGTTGATGAAGAATTGACTAGAAGTTTCGAAGATGAAATGCAAGAAATCAGAGATAATAAAAAAACTAAAGATCAAATCCTAGACAAAGCTAAAACTATTTTAACAAGTGTTTTAGGTGATTTCAAAAAGAACGAGAAAAAGATTGGTGAAGAGTTGGTTGAAGCTCAGAAAGAAACAACCGAGAAAGAATCCCTGGGTGCCTGTCCTAACTGTGATGATGGAACTCTATTAGTAAAAAGAGGCAAATTTGGCAGATTCGTTGCCTGTGACAAGTATCCTGATTGTAAAACAACCTATAACATTCCTAATTCTGGATTCATAGAACCTTCAGGTAATAATTGCAAAGAATGCAAGGTTCCCATGATTTTTATTAAATTCAAAGGTAGAGCTAAGCAAGAAAGCTGTATGAATCCTAAATGTCCTTCCAGACAGGTTGAAGTTCAAGAAGAAGAAAGAGAATGTCCTAAGTGTAAAAAAGGCACATTAAAGCTCAGAAGCTCAATGTACGGACAATTCTACGGCTGCAGCAACTATCCAAAGTGCAAACACACAGAGAAGATAGCTAAGAAGGATAAAGAAGAAGAAAAGAAAGAGTAATCTATATAGCAATCTTTATAAACCGTTTTCTAATTCTAGACGATACCGTGATGCCGAAGGCGCCGACTAAAAGGAGGCTGATGGTGTCGACGGAAATGACCGTCGGGGCTGTAGTGTAGCCTGGTCTATCATCGAAGGTTTGGGTGACAAAACGCCAAGGTCGTTTTGACCTTTGGACGTTGTCCAAAATACCTTTGGACCCCAGTTCGAATCTGGGCAGCCCCACCATTTTTTTCTAGGATAAATTTATAAACCATTTTCATTTTTCTACCTTTATGAAATGTGATGTATGCGGGAAAAAGGTTGAAACAACGTTTTTGAACAAGGTTATCGGAACCTACATGAAGAATAAAAAAAGTAAGAAGAAACTAGTTTGCAAAAAATGTCAAAAAGAAAATAGCAAAGAAAATCTTCTTAAGAAACTTTAATTCTAATGCCTCTGTAGCATAGTAGCTATTGCGGTGGCTTCGTAAGCCACAGATCGAGGGTGCAATTCCCTTCAGAGGCTTAATTTCAATGTTTATTGGTCAAGATTTATAAAACTTGAATTATTTCTTTGCATAAATTAAATCAGTATTATTTGAAGGGGTGTATTCTAGTTTATGCCACATTTCAATGTCTGACCAAGAACTTAATATGTTGTGAAAAAGAGTATGTGTTTCTGAAGATAAAGGCAATTTCTTGAGATATTCTTTTGCTAAAACTCTCCTAGGTTCAATAAATTTTGTTTCTATTTCTTCATAAATTTCAACGGGAAGTTTTTTTAGAGAATAATCTTTTGTAAGTAAAAGAGGAAGTCTTTTTTTGTGTGTTTCTATATCTTTGAATGGTTGTTTACCAATGATATAATTTCCTGCTTTATCTTTTATATCACAATAATCTAAAACATCATCTCTAATTTGAGCAAGGACCCCTAAATTGAGACCAAAATTATAAAGATTTTCAACAGCTTCTTCATCAAATCCCCCTATTATGCCTCCTATAGCATTAAACGAAGCAACATCAACACCAGTGGTTTTTGTAATATTAGATTTATCTAGGACAAGAAAAGCAGTACAATCTGACTTTAACTGGGAGTGAACCGATAAGGCTTAGATCTTAAGGAAAGGTTGTAAACTTTTATTTAACAATCCTTTCAGCTTTATAGAATCCTAATGCAGCAGATGTTTCTCTTGTGAATTTGCTTGTATCTTTGATAGCAAAGCTCCAGACTATCTCTTTATCTGGTGTTACCTCAATGATTTTTGTTGTTCCTGTTATCAGTGTATTACCATTTGATAATCTGTTTGCATCCCTTACAGGCTGCATCCTTTGGTTGGTTATCACAAATTCCCAGACAATTTTTTCGTTTTGGTCAATCTCCATAATCTTATTAGGGTCTACATGATTTGCAAACAAAAGATTTCCATTTGAAAGAAAAACAGGATCATGTTGTTTGTTCATAATTCCTTTGCCAATTGTTTTGATAACCTCTCCTTCTGGATTTACTTCAACAAGCATATTAAAATTTCTCGGGCTTACTAATGTGTTACCATTATTCATCCTTAAAACAGCATTTGTATGAGACCAGCCTTCAGCGTTTATGTCTCTATACTCTTCTGTATCAAAATAACTTTTTGCATACCAAGACCAAACAATTTCCCCTTTAGGATTAATCTCTTTTACTTGAGCATCACTCATCAGATCATTTTTGCCAAAAGCAATCAAAGTATTTCCATTAGGCAATCTGTCTGCGTCGTGAGATATCTTTGTTGTTTTGTAAGACCATACTATTTCTTTATTTCTATTAATTTCATAGATTCCGCTGCCAGGCAATAAAAAAAGAATATTATCATTAGGCAATAGTTCGGCATCAAAACCCGGATTAGTATATCTTTTCAATTCCGAAGGCAGGTCATATTCCCAAATTATCTCTCCAAGCATATTAACTTCTATTATCCTAGGTTTGTCAGAATTATGATTGTCTGGTAATAATGTTGTTCCGTCCATTGCTTTATCTTTATCATATACATCTACAACTAAATTAGGATCAACAATGCCCCTTGTCATTGGCTTTTCTTCTGAAATAATTGCTTCATCTTTAATTATCTGCGTTATTGCTGGAGTTGTTTCTTTAGTATTGTTTTCTCCTATAGATTCAGGAAGTTTTCCTGTCTTTTCAGCACAACCAATCAGAAACAAAGTTATAAATATTAAAACTAAAAATACCAATAAGACTCCTCTTTTTTTCATAATATTATTTAAAATAATATTAACTATAAAAATCTATGGGTTTAGCTCACCCCTCTACCACGAAACGACGAACTAAAATTGTCCCCTTGATAATTCTTCTTGATGGCTCACTATGTTCGCTTGATTGAACGACTGCCACTAAAATTTAACTCTTCGGAGTTTCTGCTTCGCAAAACCGCTTGCAGCTATTCCTCGTTCCTAACGGAAGGATATAACAGTGATTAAGAGACTACGAAACCTTGCAGGTTTCTTCGTCCAAATTCGCTTCGCGAACTTCTCTTAATCGCGATGTTATATTCAATATTTTTTAGAGGGCCTTAAAGAAAAGTATTTAAACATTTAATTTTTTAATCAATAATATGGGAAATAAAGATATAGAAATTGAAATAAAACTTCCTTTGCAAAATCCAGAAGAAGTAAAAGAATTTTTAAACAAAAATGCCAAGTTAATTTCTGAAAATATTTATCAGAAAGATTCCTATTATGTTCCAATTCATAGAGATTTTTTAGCTGTCAAATATCCTTTTGAATGGCTAAGATTAAGGAAATCTCCAAAAGGTATGTTCATTACATACAAACATTTCTTCCCTGAAAATGTTAAGAAAACAGATTATTGTGATGAATTTGAAACTAAAATAGATAATTTTGAGGCAATGGAAAAAATGTTTAAAAGCCTTGATTTTAAAGATACAGCAGTAGTTGAAAAATCAAGAACAACTTGGATATTTGAAGAAGTTGAAATTGTCATTGATGATGTTACAGATTTAGGATTCTATATTGAATTGGAAGCAAAGAGAAGTTTTGAAAATCTACAAGATGGAAAACCATATCTTTATGAAGTTCTAAAAAAATTAAATGCTAAAGTTGGTGAAGAAGATTTGAGAGGATATCCTTTTAGAATTCTTGAAAATAAAGGATATAAGTTTGGAGAATAACGACCCTCTAAAAAATACTCTGAAATTTTCCTTCGGAACGTTGCACTAAAAATCAATCCCAACGGAGAATATAACAGCGCGATGTTATGCTCAATTTCGACCCTTGCCTTTTAGAAGACTTTAAATAGATGAAATGCAAATATCATAATATGCAAAATAAAATAACCAGGTGGGGTGTTGGACCAAAATTTGTTCTCATTTCTGTAATTTATGGAATGACTATTTTGATTTTGAATTTTACATATTTTTCTTCATTAAGATTTTTACTAATAGATAAATGGGTTAACATTATTATTGGAACAATTCTTATTTTAATTGGCGTACCAGTCTTTTTACTGCCTGCAATAACAATAGATAAATATTTTTATAAAAATAAATTATGTACCACCGGAGTTTATTCTTTCATAAGACATCCAATTTATGGTGCTTGGATATCTTTTATTGTTCCCGGAATTGTTATTATTATTGGTTCTTATATAGGAATTACTGTTCCAATTTTTATGTATATTGTATTCAAAATCTTAATTCCAAAAGAAGAAAAATACCTTGAAAAGAAATTTGGAGATGAATATATAGAATACAAGAAAAAGGTTGGTGAGATTTTTCCAAAGTTATTCTGAATTTATCGGCAAGGGTCTAAACTTTGCGGACGCAGTTTTCCCACACTTCGTATGGGAAAATTATTCGACAAGGATTAATCCTTAGATTATTTTTTGTTGAGCTTTTTTCTTTTAAATAGTAATAGAATAATCATACTAATAACAATGATTGCAATTAATAAAGTAATATAAGAAAATATCAATGTTTCAATCTTTGGTGCGTCATCATCTTTAATCCACCATTTATCGACTAATTCTGCGTTTACCTCGATTAGGTTTTGCTGTAGTTCCTGCTCCCCTAGGCCAGTTTCAGTATTTGGTATTGTAACTTGATTATTGCTTTCAACGATTATGCCATTTCGGCTGGTTAGATCAATTACTATTACTGTTCCGTTCAATGTTGTTACAGTTGTTGTACCATCAGACGTAACTTCTACTATGAATTCTGTATCCATAGGGAAGATAGCTGCTGTTGGAGTTACAACCATCCTTTTTTTGAAATCTTGGTCCATCTTGTCATTAAACCATCCTACACCACCATCAATAAATTCCACTATACCCTTTGTACAACCATATATATCTTCTCCGAAACAAGATTCCAGAAAGTCGGGACGGTTTTTATTGATGAAGTCTGCTAAATCAATAAGGGTATTGCTCCAAAATTCCCAATTGTCTAATTTATGTTTATAATTTGGGTCTTTATCCCAGTCTATAAAATGAGAAGGGACTACACGTGAATTTGCAGGATCAAGCCCCAGCATCTTGCCGAGTGTGTCAGGACCATACCTGCTCGTGCTATCATCTGAAGCCATTTCTATAAAGCCATCCTTTCCAGTCCGAATAGAGTCCCCTGGAAAAACCCTAAAGTCAAAGTTAACAGGAAAAACAATATGACTTCTAGTTAATTCAACTTCTCCTTTATAGGAATTAATGTCATAACTTATTTCTTGATATGTTGGATATGTAACTTTTTCTGGAAGAGTATTTTGTTCTTTTGCTCGATTTTCCTCTTCAAGCCTTTCTTGTTCCTGGCATTTGTAATATGCGTCAGTATCTTTTTGCCAACTCGCTATGCAGACATTACCGCATTCTGCTGCTCCAAATGTATCCTTTATTGGGTCAGGGCAAGCATCTAGACAACTGTGATATGCGATGAGTGACTCCTCGCAAACAGCATAAGCGCTATTTATGAAAATAATAAAAAAAAGTACTGATATTATCCAAGCGCTTATTTTCATGTATTTTTCTCTATCTCATTGCAGATGCAGATTTTATATGGGCCGCCTGGAGTTATAGTGTCCCTATCCCCCTCATAAGTAGTACCACTAGGGCATTCACATTTGTCATACGTAAGCACTGCATATACAGCAACATTGGTTTCAATCAAAGGATCATATTCTGAGGAGTGACAACAAGTGCCAGTATCACATGATGTCTCGGGGCATTCTTTCGGAGAAAAAACTTTGAAGTCGGGGTTTGAATTATCAGGATTGAAAACACCTTCCCAATTAAAATAATTATCTGATGCTGGATTTAGGAAACCACTAAAATTTATTACTCCTGTGAAGTTTAAGGTTGCCAAGACTGCAATTATCACAATAATTACTGAAGGAAGCCCTGAGCCTTTGAGAAAGCTCGGTTTTGGTTTTACTGTTTGTGGGGGTTGTGATGCTCCCGGATCTTTTGTGTTTACCATATTTAACTTCTTTTATATTATACTTAATTTTGCAAATTTAAATATGTATTGAAATATATAGTACAAATTAATAAATCTTTCTATGTCTAAAGCCATTGATGTTTTTTATTAATTGATTCCATCCTTTAAGATGCCGCAATTCAAACTCTGCGGACGAAATCCGTCCGAACTTTGTAACTAACAGATGTTATAATTGAAAATGTCCATTAGAATTCATACTAAGCAAAAGTTTATATATTATAATATTAATTAATAATGAAGAAAGCAAAAAAGGAGACAAGGTATGAAAAATAAGATTATTATAATATTTGCTCTGATGGCTCTACTTACTCTTTTAGCCGTCAGTCTCGCACAAGGAGAAGGTACTTCACCAACACCACCTGATCAAAATTCTGGAACACCACCAACAACTTCAGATATTAACGATGAAACAAAACCTTTGAAAGAGAGATTAGAAGAATTCTACACTGAAAAAGAAAGATATATAGAACAAAAAAGACAGTGCAAAGAAGAATCAGTGACCACTAACGCTCCATCAGGCACATGCTGGGACAGACTTAAACCCATGATGCAGAGAATTTTACTAAAACAAGTTATTTTGACAGAGAAAAGACTGATACAGCTTAAAGACCGGAACATAACATTTCATGATATTGAAGAAATTAATGCAAAACTCACAGAATTTAAAGCTGTTTTTGAAAATTCTGACTCTAGCAAGTTCACAATAAAAAGCGCTGCAAACAATGTTGAAGACCTAATCAATAAAATTGAAGAAAAAGCAACTTGGAATCAGACAGACAAACTCATCAAACAAATGGATAATATTATGGAAAAAGCAGATGCGCTGACTAACAAACTTGAAACAAAACTAAATGAGCTTAAAGCGTCTGGATACAACACAGGTGAACTTGAAAAATCCTTGGATGAATATAAGACCTATCTTGCTGAAACCAAGAAAAATATCGCTGAAGCAAAAGCTAAATATGAAGAGATGGGCTCTGCTCAGGAAATAAACCTACTGGCAAAAGAAGTGCGCACTTTCATCAACAATGCAAAAAATTATCTGGAAAAAGGATTTGACAAAGCAAGAACTATAGTTCCAGAAATGAGTGGTGCTGAACAAGGTGGAATGAATCAAGGTTCTGACGGAATGAATCAACAACCACAAGGAGGAGCTCCATGAAAAAAATAATTGTTTTGATATTAGTCTTGCTTATTTTAGGCTTATTTGGATGCTCGCAAAAAACTGGGCAAGACCTTGAAGTAAAAGACAACACAACAGTTACTCAAGAAACAGACAATTCAGAAATCAACACAACAACAATTTCCAGCGATATCGAAAGTATTTCAAAAGAGATTGCAAACATAGATACCAGTGACTCCGGAGATGCAATAACACCCATCACTGATGCTGATATAACTTTTGACTAAAATTTATTTTGCAGATGCAAGACCTGTATCACTACTTTATATTTGGATTAGGAAAAACGTCTATAAGAACAAATACTAGAATATTTAAGTATCATTAGAAACATAGACATTACATCTGTCCTGTTTCTACATATTTTTTCATAAGTCTTTCAACTACAACATTTGGAGTATATCCCTTGTGTGTACATGCTTTAACAAAGGAGTCATAAATTCCTCTATCGATATTATAGTCAATCTTCATTTTCTTTACTGCTTTTAAACTTGCTGCCATATTTTATCACCATATAAAAATGAACTTGTAATGTTTATAAAATGTTTGAATGTGCAATCATAATATAGTGTAATTATAAAGTGGTTCTCTATCCTTTATTTACTTTGAGGCCAATCTTTTCGTGGCAATGTTCATGCTCTTTATCCATTTTATTACCCTATTCTGGATGCTTTTTATGCCACTCGTCATGTTCCTTTTTAGTAATAACCATATTCTTCTTAAGTTTTTTATCCATATTATTTCATACAGATTCACACTTTATAAATCTTATCCAAGCATATTCAATGTTCAATGAATAACGACACCTCGCGACTTTTCGGACGAAATTTTTACATACTTCGTATGGAAAAAGAACTTAACAGCGATCGCTTCGTTAAGTAAAATCAAAAAAAAGTAAATAATTTATAAGGGATGAACTCTTTACACTTTCTATGACACAAAAAATTGCCTATCTTACGATCGATGATGTTCCTTCAGAAGATTTTAGAAGTAAAGTTGACTTTTTACTAGAAAAGGGTATTCCTGCAATCTTTTTTTGTGAAGGTCAAAAGTTATCAAAATTTGAAGATGATATTATTTTCGCAATCAAAAATGGATTTATAATTGGAAGTCATTCCTGGAGTCATCAGAATTTTAATGACCTTTCTCAAGATGAAATTAAAATTGAAATTACTAAAACAGACGATTTAATCGATGAAATTTACAAGAAAGCCAATGTAGAAAGAAAAATTAAATTATTCAGGTTTCCATTTTTGAAAAAAGGCGAATCAAATAAAGAGTTTGCACAATCAATCCTGAAAGATTTGGGTTACAGACAACCAAGTTTTGATAATATTAATTATGAATGGTATAAAAAGGAAGGTTTTCATAAAGATCTTGATGTTGTTTGCACATATGATTCAATGGATTGGACTGTTTCAGATGGAAGTCATATGTTTGATATTAAAAATCTTCAAGACTTATTCAATAGAATGGATGAAAATATTCCTGAAGGTCGTAGAGGATTAAACTTTGAACAATCTAGTGATATTATTATGATGCATGATGATCCCAGAATTAAAGAAATGTTTAAACCTCTTATTGAAAGATTTTTAGAGAAAGGGATTCAATTCAAACTACCTTCTTTTTGAGTTTGCAATTGGTTAAATCCTAATGTTATTACCATAAGAATATTTATAAACCCTTAATTATTCTCAATTTCTATGAATTACAACATCTCTGACATTAAAAACATTAGAAAAAAGCTAGGTCTTACACAGTCTCAACTGGCTAAACAGTCAGGTGTTTCACAATCATTAATTGCCAAGATTGAAAGCAATAAACTCGACCCTACGCATTCTAACGCTAACAAGATTTTCAACGCTTTAGACTCTTTACAGAAAACCAATTCTTTTCAAGCAAGTGATTTCATTCACAAAGGAGTTATTGCTTGCAATGAAGATGATTCAATTCGTATTGTCATTAAAAAAATGAAGCAGCACGAGATTAGTCAGTTGCCAGTTATGAACAATGAAGCAGTTGTAGGTATGGTTTCTGAAACAGAGATTATTGAACATTTGATAGATTCTAACAATCAAGAATTAACGGTTAAAGATGTCATGGGTGATATTCCCCCTATTATTTCTATGAACACCAATGAAGATGTTATTTCATCATTGCTAAAATTCTTCTCATTAGTCATTGTTCAGGATCATGGAAAAATAAAAGGAATTATTACTAGAGCAGATATTCTAAGAAAGGTTTACAGTTAAACCATATTCTTCTAAGAACAAATCCAAGTCAACGAGTTTCATTCCTGAAAATAAATTGTATTCATTTCTTTTTAGGACTTTCGATTTCTTCAAGTCTTTGTGTTAGGAATTCAATGGTTCTTTTGTTGTCCTGCCCATTCATAATTTCTCCACATTCAGGACATTTGAAATTGTACTCTATTGCGTTATCAAAGGTCATCCTAGCACAGGCGTTTCTACACATGTAGAAATGATTGTTTTGCTCTTTTTCTAGCCTCTCTTTTAATTTCTCAATTTTCTGTTTCGTTAATTTACTGGCAAGTTCGAGAATTGTTTTCTCATTGAAATCCCAATAACAGATGTACCATCCCTTAATTTTGTCTTTTTTTCTGAGAAAGAATGTTATGTTGTGTTCGTAAAGTCTATATAATAGATTTCTTGTTTTATGGATTTCCATATCAAGTTCTTCTGCAATGATGAATTCAGAAATCTTCTGTTTTCCTTTCAGATAAAAAACGATTGGTAATGCTTCTTCTCCGACCAGTTCAGTAACTACTTTTTCGATGAGGTTCTTTGTTACACTCATTTTCTTTTGCTTGTTTAGTAATACTTGTTCCATTTTTTTATTCACCATTTTAGGTTTATTCCGCATAATACTCATCTATTCTTAGCAGATTTGCCCCCCAAAATGATTCTCTTTTTAACTATCATTTCTTAATTCTACCCTTTATAAAGTTTCCTATTTTTTCAGCCATATTTGTATAGATTTATGCAATTTTTAGACGAGAAAATATACTAATAACCATACTATTATGAACATAAGTATATTCACCACTGTTCAGAAATTAATCCAAATTGGATATATGTTCTAAGGAAAAAGTCAATAATTCTAACTCACCAAATGTTTATAAAGTTGTCATCAATCCTAAAACAAAGGTGATTAAATGGCAGTAGAAGATTTTATTGAACAAACATACAATATTAAATGCAAAGGAAGAGATAAAGAAGGAAAAGAAGTATTGGATAAAGCAATAAAAGTAGATTTGAACATTTGGAAAAGACCAGGAAGCAGTGATATATCAAGCTCTGTTAATTGCCCTTACAATATAGGGGGACACAGAGACAGATGCAACGCATCACACCCTGATTCATTTAAACTCGACGTAGGTTGTCCATATAGCTTTGACATACCCTACGCATTAGAAAAAAATAAAGATGATTAAAGTAGTAATATTTGATTGGGGAGGAGTATTAATAGACAACCCATATGAAGGAATAATAAGTTATTGTGCAAACGATCTAAATGTGAATAAAGAATTATTTCAAAAAATAAACCACACATATTTGCATGAGTTTGAAAGAGGGTTAATAAAAGAAAAAGATATGTGGACAGGAGTTTGTAATGATTTAAACATTGAAACACCCACAACAAGTTCGCTCTGGTACGACGCCGTAAAAAACAATTTCACAGAAAAAAAAGATGTTCACAATGTTCTTCACACATTAAGAAAAAACAATTACAAAACAGGATTCCTATCAAATACAGAAATTCCAGCAGCAAAATATTTCTTTGAAAAAGACTACGAAAACCTTTTCGACGCAACAGTCTTCTCATGCTTTGAAGGCATAGCAAAACCAGAAGAAGCAATCTACCGCACAGCATTAAAAAGACTAAAAGTTAAACCAGAAGAAGCAGTATTCATCGACGACAAACCACACTTCATTGAAGGAGCTAAAAAAATAGGATTGCAAGGAATAGTCTACAAAAATACTGATCAATTAAAACAAGAATTGATTTCTCTAGATATAAATTTAAATTAATTATGTGAAAAAAGATCACACCAATAACTTATTTTATCTGCATCAAAAGATCTAACAAGTAATTGTAAAGCACCGTCTTTATGTTCACCTGAAAGAACTCCTTCTACAACATTACTATAATCTTTCTCAACAATTCTCAAACTTTCAAACTTATCTAATTGTGGTTCTTGGATTTTTTTAATATTAGTCACAAAGAAAAAGTTAAGCTCCATATCAATAGCTGCAGGTAAAGGATAAATAGATGTTAAATGATGCAAATCACCAACATAACCAGTATCTTCTAATAATTCCCTTCTGGCAGCGTCCTCATAAGATTCTCCTTTCTTAATACCACCTTGAATAGGCTCTAAGAAGTATTTCTTGGCAGGATGAAGATACTGTTCAGCCAATAATAAAGTCTCCATATCAAGAAAAGGAAGAACTGCAACACCATTATTAATTTTAACAACATCATAATAATAAGGTTTATCAATATGGTGTAATTTAAGCTTGTCAACAATTAATTTCAACCAGCCTTTATGAATTAATTTTGACGACAATATTTCAGGTTCTTTTTCCATAAAAAACAGAAATAGAAAAGAGTATAAAAAACTATTCTAATAGAGTCCAATTTAGAATGTATAATTTCTAAGATTTAGTCAAATTCTTAATCATATCAACAGATATTCTATCAAGATCAAACTTGTGCCGCCAACCCCAATCTTTCCTTGCCTGAGAGTCATCAATGGAAGAAGGCCAGGAATCAGCAATCTTCTGCCTTTCATCAGGCTTAAAAGTACAGGTAAAACCTTTAATGTGCTTAGCAACATTTTCAGCAAGCTCCTTAGCAGAAAAACTCACCGCAGTTAGATTATAGGAAGTTCTAATAGTGATTTTTTTAGGATCAACATCCATAAGCTGAATGGTTGCATTGACCGCATCATCCATGTACATCATAGGAAGAACAGTGCTTTCGCTAACAAAACATTCATAGCTGCCCTTTTCAACAGCATCATAATAGATTGCAACCGCATAATCAGTGGTTCCACCACCGGGCAGAGTCTTCCAAGAAATAATTCCAGGAAATCTCAAACTTCTAACATCCAAACCATACTTGATATGGTAATACTGACAAAGAAGCTCACCGGCAACCTTAGTGGCACCATAAATAGTGGTTGGCTCTAAAACAGTTCTTTGAGGAGTATTATCCAAAGGAGTAGTCGGACCAAAAGCAGCAATGGAACTAGGCCAAAATAATCTATCGATTTTATACTCAACACAAAGCTCCAGAACGTTTTTCAAACCATTCATATTAACATCCCAAGCCAAGTCAGGCTTTTTCTCACCAACGGCAGATAAAATTCCAACCAAATGATAGATAGTATTAATATTATATTTTTCAATCAAAATTCTAAGTTCATCTTTATTCCTGGCATCAGCGGTTTCAAAAGGACCGGCGTTCCTAAACTCATCAGTTGGTTCAGTTCTATGGCCAACAGCCACAACATTATCACTGCCAAACTTTTTCCTAAGAGCAGGAACAAGCTCAGAACCAATTTGACCCAAACAACCAGTAACAAGTATTCTTTTAACCATAGAAAATCAAAGGATGATGATTATATATAAAGTTTATCTTAATATAATTATGTCAAGAAAATAATATGTAGTTATATATAAGGATTGAATAAATTGTTTTTAATTATGAATTGTTGTCTGAGATTAGCTTTGTTGTATGGATCTTTTAGAGTCTCTTCAATATGTTTTGGGTCTGCAATATCAGCTATATTTTCTTGAAAAGTGGGTTTAAATTGTTCAATCCAATATTTGTTTGCTTCTTTTGCAATTAGTATTAAATCGTTCATATTTTCTGGGATTTTTATATTAATCTCAGAAATTTGCTTTACTTTATAAGATGCAAGCCTTCTATGACCATCTAGACAGAGATATTCAAAACCTTTTTGTCTATAATGGTTGTTCTTTGGAAGATTTAAGCAAGAAATAATGTTAGTAATAGAACTATCATGAAAAATAGGTAAAGCTATTTCTCTCTCTAGAACACTTGTTATTGAAACAATGGTTTTAATCATTCTTTTTTAGAAATATGTAGATATTTAAATATCTTTTAGACTTACGTCTATAACATAAATAAAATTTCTAAGAACAAATGTTCTTAGATCTTTTAAATTTTAAAAACTCACGTTTTTAAAATAAATAATGATAGCCGTGCATACGGTCTTTGCAAAAAACAAACGATTAGTAACAGCAGGCTGAATGCCTCGTTGCCTTGGCAATTACACCTCTGTTCTATCAAACCCATCTTCTATGGGAGTTCTATGTCTCTTTTCAAGGGGGGCTTCGTGCTTAGATGCTTTCAGCACTTATCTCGTAGCGCGTAGCTGCCCTGCCTACCTTACCAGGTAACAGGTCGACCAGAGGCGCCGAACCACCGTTCCTCTCGTACTAAGCGATCCTTCCTCTCAGACATTAAACACTTCCAGTAGATATTAAACAAACTGCCTCACAGCGTTCTGAACCCAGCTCACGAATCCTTTTAATGGGTGAACACCCCCACCCTTAGCTGCTTCTGCACAGCTAGGATAGGATGAGCCGACATCGATGTAGCAAGCCGCGCCGTCGATTTGAGCTCTCGGGCGCGACAACTCTGTTATCCCCGGAGTAACTTTTTGGTCAATGCTGAACCCCAATCAAGGAGTTTCAACAGATCGCTAGGCC
>JBDRGV010000003.1:0-37445 GCA_043817405.1 archaeon
TCAGATTTCCAATCTCGAAGTCTCGCTCTTAGAGCGTCAGCGTCTTCTTTAGTAAAAAATTCTCTGGCTTGAGTTCTAAATTCTTTAGCTAATTCTCTTGCACTGGATTTTATTTCCACATACTCTTCTGCCAATTCCTGAGGCGTTTTGTTTTCTAAATCAAGGTTCTGTACTTCAAGAACAAGTGCTCTCATATCATCAAGAATTCTGTTTAGTTCATCAACATCAGCGTTTTCATCATTTGCAAGAATAGCATCTACAATTCTTTCACCGTGAGCGATGTTATTCTCAATTGCGCGTTCCAATTGAACTAATCTGACACTTGCACCATAAGGAGTTCTCATAATCTCAGTTTCGGCTTCATCTTCAGATTCTAAGTCTGCACACTCACCTGCATCACAAAACTCATCTGCATCGCAATCAGAGTCTTCAACACAAACATCTTCATCAGATGTTTCATTTCCTTCGTCTGCTAATGCCAAAGGTACCAATGATAATAACATAATACCAACAAACAGCATTGCAACAAATTTTTTCATTTCCATATTTATCTCTCCGAACTAAAACTTTCGCTTAGTCCAACATCCATTAAGGCGGAACAACATATCATTCTTTCCCGGAAAACACCGGAACAAGCCGGAACAAGTCTATTTTTTAATAGAAATAATATTAGACATACCTCTACGGTATTTCTTAATAATTCCTTTCTTTTTCAGAGATTCAATGTTTCTAGAAAGAGATGCTTTCGGAAGCCCAGTTGTTTTCTCAATGAAAGCTTGAGTCACAGGAGGTTTGCTTTTCCTAATAACATTCATAATCAAATTTTGTCTCCTTGTCAAAGTTTCAGGATCATAGGTTAATTTATTTCTTTTCTTTTTGAAAATTAAATAATAACCAATGACAATTATAATAACTGCAATTACAATATACATTAATGATTTTGTTTTTTCCACATCATAATTAATGGAGTATTGAACTAATATTTCAAAAGGTTCATTTTCACCAGTCCCGATAATGACTAAACCATCACTATCTGTCTGAATCTGTGCTAGTTCAGGAGTTTTCAAATAATTAATATCTGCGTTTTTCGGCAAATGTAATTCATAGATAAAATCCGAAAATACACCTTCCAAAGAAATGTTTAACAACCAATACTCACCTTTCTTTGAAGTGTATGCTTGACTTCTACCTTCTAAATCAGGATGATTAGTTGTTCCTTCAAAACTAACAGAGCCATCAGACCCGACAAATATCTGTACATCAGCATAATAATTGTTTGCAGAAACAAAGGTTAAACTAAGAATGAATACAATTAATAAAAATAAATATTTGAACCCCATACACAAAGAATATGATTAACATATTATAAAAGTTATCTTTTTTAGAACTCTGCAAGCATTTAATTTTCTTTTTTCTTTAGAAGAGCTCGTAGTTCAGTATAAAGAAAATATAAGAAAAAAAAGTTAAAAAATAAAAAAATTTAATTGTTGTATTTAACTAATGCGTCGTTTACTTTTTTCTTACCTTCATCAACAATCTTTGTAATTTCTTTTGCATTCTCTTTGCTTTCGTTTCTGTAGGTATCTATAAGTTCGATTGATTCAGTTTGGTAAGTAACAATTGCATCAACTAGCTTTTGAACAGATGTTGGATTCAGTGTTGATCCGTATCCTGCTTTCAAAGCTGCTCTTTCCAAGTCAGGACTTATCTCAGCAATATCTTCAATTCCTTTGTTTGCACCTTCTGTCATTGCATCTAATGATTCAGTGGTTTCATGTAATCCTTTCTGTGCTGTATAAACTGCGTCCATTGTTGTAAAAACGTGTTCATTTGTTGTAAAGAAAGTTACAGATCGTCTGTAAACTTGATCTTTAATATCATGTGTTTGTTTTAGTTTTGTAACAAGAGTTTCTCCAACATTGTATCCGACTGTTAAGTTTTCTGCAACGTCTTTGATGAGTTGGTATGCTTTATCTTCTTTTGCGTATGCATTTTTTGCTTCATCTCTTGCTAATTCTAATCTTGTTTTTTCAGAATTAGATGCATCTTTCGCTTTATAATTATCTAAAGTTGTTTGAGTTCTGTTCAATTTAGTTTTTGCATTTTCTAAGTTTATTTCTTGTAGTTCTAAAACTTCGTATGCTAGAATTTCTGCGTTTTTTACTGCAAATCTAAAGTCAACATAACCATCCATAATTAAATCTTCACTTATGAGTTGGTTCTTTGTGTCTTCAGAAACATCATTGAAAAGACTAGTTATCTTGTCAAATCGATCATGTGTTGATCCTCTTACGAGTTTCATCCACCAGTTTTGAACTTTTTCAGTAAGACTTATTTCACCATCTTGAATATCAGATAGCATTTTCTTTGAATCTTCCCTGATAGAATCAAACATCTTTGTAATTTTGGTGTATCTTTCACCAACATTGATGTCATCTACGTTATCACGCACTAATTCATTGAAGCCACCCATATATCTTAGAGTTGATGCTATTGCCATTACTTTTGGCTCATCTACAGATACTACTTCTTGAAGTAATTCTGCTAGTTGGTAATCTCCTTCTTCTTCCTTTGGAAGGATACCAAATTCGTTGAGAACATCGACCGCACTGTCTAAATATTTTTGTAAAGTATTTGCCATTGTGATTTTAAGAAATAATATAATATTTATAAAGCTATCGAAGGTTAACCATTGTGTAGTGATGACTTTGGTAAAGATTTAAAAAGAATATTAAATTCCCAAAAACAATGGCATCTGAAAAAATAGACATCAAAACATTCTTACAAACTATGGATATTGCTACAGCTCTTCGACAACAAAGAGAAGAAGCAGGTAAACAATTAGATTTTGATGAACAAAAAGCAGACTTACGTGAACGAATTCTAAAAGTTTCAGAAGAAACAGGAGAACAATTACGACCTGAAGAAGTTAATGTCGCAATCGATAGTTTCATGGAAGGACTATATTCTTTCAAAGGACCAAAAAAAGGAATTGGCACAACATTAGGACATGCTTATGTAAACAGAGGCAAAGTAGCTAAATATTCTCTACTAACTATTGGAGTTATTGCAGCAGCAGTAATAGGATTTACATCCATCGATAACATAAAAGAAGCAAGAGCAATTGCAGCTGAAAAAACAGAACAAAAAAGAGTATATGAAGCTAAACAAGCAGAAGAAACAAAATTAAACAACTTTGAACTTTCTGTCGAAAATTCCATAGAAAGAGGATACGGCCTAAAAATCAGATTAGCAGAATCATTCAAACAATTATCAAAAGCAAAATCACCAAATAGAACTGAAAATGGTCTTGATGAAGTCATAGCCAATTTCGGACCATCATTAAATCAAACAGAATATTTCTTCACAGAATTTTGCAGCGATGGAGATGCAGATGACGAAATTACAAGAGCAAACATGAATGATGCAAATGAAGAATTTAAAATAATTAAACAAAAATTAAATGAAGCAGAGAACAAAATTAGTTTGGGACAAACAATTCTTCAAGCAGAAGCGCAATACTTCGCAGCAAAATCAATTGCGAAAGAAGATAAAGCAAAATCACAAGCAGAAATCATATACAATCATTGCAAAAACGCAGGAAAAACAAATAATGCAGCATTATTAGAATCAAATAAAAATGAACTTGTAAATCTTGAAAACATATTAAGACCTGATTTAACATATAGAATTGTTACCAAATCAGGTGTGAAAAGCGGAATTGATAGATATTACACTGATAAAAATGGAAAAAGATCATCAGGATTCTATCTAATTCTGGAAGCAATTGATTCAAATGACAGAACACACACTATGTCAATTAAAAATGAAGAAAATGGCAGCACCTACGATAAGCAAATGTGGGGTGAAAGAGTTCCAGAATACATTTACGAAAAAGTAAAACAAGATAAAATAAATGATGGAATTATTCAAAATAAACTTTATGCAAAAAAATCAACAGGATACATAACACCCCAAGTTATAATGACTGGGCAAAATGGAAGACCTTTGGAAAGAGAAGGTCAAATAACAAGCTGGTAAAGAGGAAATAAAAAATGACTCAAAACGGAGACGATGTTCAAGATGAAATCCAAGGTGTGATTTCAAAACTAGAAAAATTTGAAAGAGAAGCTCAATCTAAACTAGATAAAGTACAATATAGTACTAGAACATTAGTTCAAGAAAGAGACAACTTATTCACTAAACTAGCAGAGTTCTACTTGCCAGAAATGGATGCTGACGCAATAAAAAATACTTTAAGAGAAAAACAAGCACATATTGAAGAGATTTACGCTGAAAAAGAAGAACGAAGAACTGAAGTTGAACAAAAAATAAATAATTTAACAGAAAAAAGATTATATAAAAGAAATGAACTAACAGAAACAACTCACAAATTAAATGATATAGTTAACAAGCGTGAAGAACTAAGCGCACTTGTTAACAAAGAATTAAAAGAAAACAAAGAATATCACTTAACTGAAACAAGAGCAGAACAAGCAAAACAGAAACTTGCAAGAAATAAACTTAGAGTTCAAGAAATGAATCTTGATGCAAAAGAAAAATTACCTGCTTTTGAAAATAACAAATTATTCATGTATTTATACAATAATAAATTTGGAACAGATTCCCATCGTAAAAAAGGTATAACTAGAAATTTAGATTCTTGGGTTGCAAAAATAGTAAATTATGATGATAACAGAGAAAATTATATTTTCTTAAAATCAATGCCTGAACTTATGGAAATTGAATTGAAAAAAAGAAATGAAGAAATGAAAGGAGTCATTGACGACTTAACAAGTATAGAAACAAAACTTGCCGAGAAATACAATTTACCAAAAGTAATCGAGAAAGGAATTAAAACTGGTAAGCAAAGAGACTCTATTCAAATTGAAATAAAAGAATTAACTAATTTATTGCAAGAATACTCTGAAGAAAAAACAAATCTGGAAAGTACACGAGGAGTGTATTATAACGAAGCAATTGAAGAATTAAGATCATATTTGAAAACTAATAATATTTCAAGTTTAAAACAAAAAGCTTTAGATTCACCTAGAAAAGAAGACGATGTTTTGGTAGCAAGAATCGAAAAACTCGATGAAGAAATGGTTGGTTTAAATAAACAATATAAAACCGCGATTGATGAAAAAGACGAAATCCAAAACAAAATAAATAAACTAGAACGAATCGAAGATAAATTTACAGGTAATGATTATGAATCAAGTAGATCAAGATTCGACTCAAGCTTTGATATGACCAATTTATTAGAAGATTTCCTTTCAGGTAAGCATACTGAAAGTTATGTTTTGAACGAAATAGAAGATAATCAACATTTCAAACCTGTAGAAACATGCTCTTCATCAAGTTATGGAAGTAGCAGCAGTTGGGGAAGCAGTTCAAGTTCAAGTAGCTCAGGCGGCGGTTTCGGCGGAGGCGGCGGATTCTCAAGCGGAGGCGGTTTCAGTGGTGGTGGTTTCTCTAGTGGTGGCGGATTCTAGATTCAATACCAGAAAACTTTTTAAATAACTACTCTCACATTCTTATTTATGGCTGAACTAGTTATATTATTGAAATTTCTACTGGCTCTTGTTTTAGGCGCACTTATCGGTGCTGAAAGAGAGCGTTTCGCTAAAGTAAGAGATGGTTTCTTGTTTGGTGGAATTAGAACTTTCATGATTATTGCTTTAATGGGTGCAATTGCAGCCTATGTTGGAGAGCTGTACTCTGATTGGTTAATTGTCCCAATATTTTTTGGATTAGTTGTCCTTATTGGCGTTAGCTATTATGTTTCAGCAACTGAGAGTAAAGGTCAAAGTATTGGTTTAACAGCGGAAATCGCCGCATTAGCAGTTTTCTTACTGGGAATTATCAGCTATAAAGGTGAACCAATATTTGCAGTTGTTCTGGGAATAATAATTGCAACATTACTTTACATGAAAGAAAGTATGCATAAATTGGTCAAACAAGTTAGCAGAGAAGAGATGTTTGGTACATTGGCGTTCGCAATCATTGTGTTCTTAGTGTTGCCTTTCTTGCCAAATCAAACCTTTGGACCATTGGATGTTTTAAATCCTTTCAAAATATGGTTGATGGTTGTCTTTATCTCAGGTTTAGGTTATGTTGGTTATATCATGATTAAAGTTCTCGGTTCAAAAATAGGCATAGGCTTAACAGGACTATTGGGTGGTTTGGTTTCAAGCACTGCAGTCACAATGAACTTTGCAGGGCAATCTAAAAAAGAAAAAAATGTTAAAATTGTTAGATTATTTGTCTTCGCAACGTTGTTGGCCAACGCAGTGATGTTTCTAAGAGTAATTATAGAAGTCTATGTTGTAAACAAATCAATTCTCAGCGAATTATTAGTCCCTATGATTATAATGTTCGTCGTATCATTAGGTTGCGCTCTTTGGCTGTGGATGAGCAGAGGTAATTCAACTGTGAGTAATGAAACATCAGTTGAACATAAAAGTCCTTTCACAATCGGACCTGCATTAAAATTCGGAATATTATTCGGAGTCGTATTGTTTGTTATCAAATTAGCAGAAGTTTACTTTGGAGACACTGGACTCTACATTGCAAGTATTGTTTCAGGATTTGTTGATGTAGACGCAATCACATTGTCAATGGCAAACCTTGCCGGCGATACGATAACTGAGAAAGTAGCTGCAACAGCAATAACCTTGGCAGTAATGAGCAATACAATCATAAAGTTTGGCTACGCAGCAATCTTTGGCTCAAAAGAATTCAAGAAGAAATTAGGAATATCATTTGTTTTAATTGTCGTCGCAGGATTACTAGCTATTTGGTTATTGTGATTATTTCTGACTATACCTTTTTATAGAACTTTCAATTCTCGTATTATAATAATATTATAAGGTAAAAAAATGAGCAAATTAATACCAATCGATGAAGTGCAAATAATCGCATTTGACATAGAAAGAACATTAAATTCAAAAGAACATTTTAAGTTTCATCCAAAAGTAATAGAAACTTATCTAAAAAAAGGATATGATGAAAGACCTAAATCAAAAGAAGAAGCTGAAAAAAGAGGAGAAAAAGGATTTAATGGACTAACAAGTTCCTTTCCAGTTATGGAATTCCATAAAAGAGACAATAAAACATGGTTCTATGGATACATTAACCCAACAAGATACTTGTTTGGAGAAGCTTTCAGAGATTTGATGAAAGAAGAAAATTACTCCAAAAAAGAAATAAATGCGATGTCACCTAACATGGCTAATGTCTCATTGATTGCACCTGTTAAAATAGATGGTAAATATTTTATTTTTTCACAAATAAAAGGAGATGCACTTGGTTCTGGACAAGTTCATGCAGGTTATGTTGCAGGAAATATCGCAGGCAAACATGTTATGAAAGAATATGAAGAAAAAACAGAAAGACTTTTGATTAACGCATTAAAACAAGAAACATATGAAGAAGCAGGTATGAATTTATCATCAATGGATTCAACTGCCCCGGCATATTTTGTTGATGAAAGAGAAACCGGACAAGTAAATTTAGCTTCAGTTGTTAGAAATGCGAATGTTGATTCAATGTTAAAATCTTATGAAGCTCAAACAATTGAAAAGTTGTTGAAAGCTGAGAAGTTAGAAGTTAATGGTATTGCAATGCTTCCAATCTTAGGAGTTTCATTAATACCTATTGAAGGCAGACATAATGTTGAAAACATTGTTAGTTACAGACCAACAACAAATGGTTTAGTGAAAACAGTTGAAAATCGAGGAATCAGACCCTACACAAGAATTGTTCTTGAGCATTTGGCTGAAAGTAAAGATAATGTTAAATCATTGCTAGAAAAAGCAGGATTTTAATATGGATAAAAACAAAATCAAACTATTCATGTTTGACTATGATGGAACTCTGAGAGATTCTATGAATCCTAATGTTAAAGGAGCAAAACCACAAGCTTTTGCAGAATCAATTGTTGAATTTCATCCGGAGCTTTCTGATAAAAAAGAAGATATAAAAAAAATATACTTAGAAACAAGCGGATTAAATAGATTCATCCAACTTCGAGAAGTAGAAAAACGATTATCTGACTTTGATATATATCCAATAAAAGAAAAGAATTGGAGTGAACGCTTTAACCATCATGTAAAAGAAGAGGAAATTCCTTTATTTGAAGATGTTAATGAAACTATAATTGAATTAAAAGAAAGAGGATACTTGGTAGCAGTTGGTTCTTCAGTGCCACAAAAATATTTAGAAAAAATTCTAAATTACCATTCTCATTTAAGTGTACGTTTTGATTTAATTCTTGGAAATCAAAAATGGCATAAAGGAGAAAGTGAAGTTTCTAATTTCATAAAAGGAGTTCCATACATAGCCTATGCATGCGGAAAATTCGATTTAAAACCTAAACAAATAGCATATGTAGGCGATGCAAAAGAAGACATATCACATGGAAATGAAGCAGGCGTTTATACAATAGGTAAATACGATGAAAGAATTCCTAAAACAAAAACAATTCTAGAAGCAGAAAAGCCAAATTTATTAATTAAAGACTTATCAGAGATTCTAAAATTATTTTAAAAAACTATTTAAACACTTCATCATTTCAAAAATCTCATGGAAAACTTGTTATGGTATGTTTTTGGAAGCGTAATTCTAGTTTCCTTAATTTCAATTATTGCAATAATACCTATTCTTTTCAAAAAGAAGACTTCAAAAAGATTCTTAGTCGTGCTTCTGAGTCTATCTGCAGGTGCTTTATTAGGAGGTGTATTCATACATTTCTTACCGGAAATTGTAGAAACAGGGTACACCCTTACATCAGCGATTTACATCATGCTCGGATTCCTGGTATTTTTCATACTGGAAAAATTTGTTCATTGGCATCACAACAAAAAATGCGTTAACGCACCAAATCAAGAGGCACATGGACACGCATATCAACTAGCACCCATGAATTTAATAGGCGACGGAGTTCACAATTTTCTGGACGGATTAGTCATAGCCGGAAGCTACCTGGTAAACATACCTTTAGGAATTGCAGCAACCATATCAATAATATTCCACGAATTACCACAAGAAATCGCAGACTTCGGAGTATTACTTTACGCAGGATTATCCAAGAAGAAGGCTTTACTTTTCAATTTTCTATCAGCAACAACTGCAATCATCGGAGCGATTGTTGGATTAGTGCTTGCTAATAAAATAGGTTCTTTCACTACTTTCATAATTCCATTTGCAGCAGGAAACTTTATCTACATTGCAGCCGCAAACCTGGTGCCAGAACTTCACAGACATTGTAAGATAAAAGATACTATTATGCATGTACTGGCAATACTAGTTGGAATAGGAATAATGGCTGCGGTTGCATTGCTTTCACATGCACACTAGAATTATCTAAAATTTATAACTACAATTTAGAATCAATAGAATCTACATCTTTTTTAATTGTTATGGTTGGATTATCTCTAAGAACATTATTATACTGCATTTTATAGAAAAAATTATTTTGATATTCAGGATTCATAGGCCTGCCATTATAAGCATCCTCAATAGCTGCACCAACATATTTCATCATCTCTTCATACTGAGGCGAATTTATATCAACATTAATCATAAATAAAGGGAAAGTAAACAACTATATAAAGGTAATGTCTCTGTTAAGAAAAAACAAAGCTCTAGAACAAATTCAATCCGAAATACTTTCTAAGACTAACTCCTTCTTCATCTATTTTTAGGTTAACCTGCCAATTCTCTACACCTTTGTTCTGTGAGCGTTTCGCAGCTGAAAGTATTTTTTTATTGTCATCGTCCAACTTTGGTCGCATAAAAGGTTTTGCATCATAAACATAGCAAAGTAGAATTATGGCTTTTGAATCTTTATTTATGCTATCTGCCAAGTCATTAAAATGTTTTATTAGACGATCAAAGGAATCAAATTTAGAATGGGCTCTTTTGGGAAAGTTGTTTGTCGGCAGAGTTATCAAAGGCATTTTCACTTCTAAATAATCATTTCCTACCTTGAAGTCTATTCTTGAGTTTCCAAGCTTTGATTCTCTTTTAACATCCTTATTGCTTCTTAGCATTTCTGGAAAGAGATTATTTTTTATGAAAAACTCTATGTACTTATTGGCTTTGGTCTGATTTATTCCAATCCATGACTTCTTGGTTTTTTTAACAGAATCCAAAGATATTGCTTCAATTGTGAAATCCGTTAAACGATTAGGAGTTGTTGCCTTTGAAGCCAAACAAGGAATATCTATGAATTCAATGTCACCAATTCTACCTGTTGAAGGACAATGGCATCGATGAACTTTGCCTTTAATCTCAACCATCATAATAAACCTATTGGGTCGAGACTTAATCAGACCCTCAATCAATCTTTCTTCGAATAGGTATTTCATACTAGAAAGTATAATTAATTCTTATTTAAGTTTTCCTAAAGAACATAACGCCCCTGCGAAGAATCGAACTCCGATCTCAAGCTCCGCAAGCTTATATTCTATCCATTAGACTACAGGGGCTTTGAATTTAATCTATTCTAATGAATGCTTCTCTTTCAGGTCCAACACCCACTCCACTGATTTTTGTTCCAACAAAGTTCTCAATAAAAGTTATTAAATCTTTTACAGATGAAGGAAGTTCTGAATAGTTTCTCATCCCAGAAAGGTCTTCAGTTATGTGAGGTCTGTATTTAATAATTGGTTTTGCACGCCTGCATTCCGCTTCAGAGCTTGGCACATAATCTATTTGTTTGCCGTCCAGTTCATAGGCCACAACCAATGGTATGCCTTCGAGTGATGTTTCTGAAAAAATATTCAAGCAATCAAATTTGTTTATGTAAAGTTCATCAACACCGTTTAGTCTACAATTCTGTTTTAACATTACCAAATCAAGAACTCCTATTCTTCGAGGTCTTTTGGTGGTTGCACCGTACTCTCCAGTAAGCATTCGAATGCCTTTTCCTATTTCAAACCAATCCGATGATTTCAAAAAATCCTGCGCACTCCCATCTGAATTCTCGCTTTCAGACATGTGGGCTGTGCCACCATCCTCCATGCAATAGGTTTCAGATTTAGAGCCTCCGAACTCTGACACAAAAGGTCCGTTGCCAACTCTTGACATTATGGCTTTTGCAACTCCAATGGTTTTATGATGATACCTCAATGATAAATCACCACCTGTGTAAGCAGCTGCTGCAACCGTTCTACTGGAAGTCATATAAGGTACGTGTCCATAAACAACATCAAGCATTACGGATTGTGCGCCTTCAAAAAAAACGCTCTGTCCGCTTGAAACAGCTTTCTCCATGAACAATATATCTGAAGAAATATTTTTCTTTATTTTTAGCATCGCTTCATGAAATTCGTTAATCTCTTTCTCTAAATCAATGGTTAATCCATGGTCTTTAACAACTTTCAAAAGGTTCTGCTTTGCAATCTCTTTAAACTTTTCAGGATCAGAACAGTAATCACCCATTCGAATATTTTTTATCTGACTTCCTTCGGCTCTCATGGCTTTATCAGCGTATGCAGGTCCAATACCATTCTTTGTGCTACCAATGGTGCCACCAAGCAATCCATCTAAGAATAAATGGTGCGGTTGAATAATAGTCACATTTGGAGAAATTAACAATCGTTTGTCAAGCATCAAACCATGTGCTTCTATCTCAGCCATCTCAACCAGTAATTTCATAGGATTAACAACGCAGCCATTTCCAATGTACAATAGTTTATCTTTAAAGAATATGCCTGAAGGGACTTGATGTAAAGCAATTTTAACATCTCCTACTTTCAAAGTATGACCTGCATTTGCTCCGCCATTAAATCTTGCAACAATATCATAATCCTTAAGCATCGTATCCATTACACGCGCTTTGCCTTCATCTCCGTACTGTAAACCAATTAAAACTGTTGACTTTCCTGAATTAACCATTTATATCACCGCTTTTGATTAAGTTTTTTTCTTAGAATCAATAAAAAATCATCACATTGATTTATGGCCATCCCTGTAAATGATTTACCAAATAATAATTTATCCAACTCTTTATCACTGAGAGGAATGCTTTTATCTTTTGCAAGTCGTTCTAACAAATCATTTTCAAAACCATTTAATTTCACATTCTTCGCAACCAACAAAGAATGTTTTTTTATAATCTCATGAATCTTTTGTCTATCGGCACCTTTCTTCACAGACTCCATCAAAATCTCCTCTGTGGCTAAGAATGGAAGCTCTTTTTTTAACAAAGAAATAGATTGTTTTTCATAAATTACAAGACCACTAACCACCTGGTTCATACAACTCAAGATATATTCTGTGAGCATGAAATTCTCAGGGATGTCAATTCTTCTAATTGCAGAATCATCCAAAGAACGTTCAAGCCATTGTTCGGAATAAACCTGATAGAAATCATTAAGATTATTCATAACTTTTCTTGCAAGTGAAGAAATTCTTTCAGATTTCATGGGGTTTTGTTTGTAAGGCATTGCAGAACTACCAACCTGTTTACTTCCAAAAGGTTCATCCAATAGTTTAAGATTAGATAACAACCTTATGTCTGTAGCAAACTTTTTGCATGTTGAAGCAATGTTTGCCAGCAAAGAAGCGATTTTTATGTCAAGTTTTCGAGTATAGGTCTGAGTTGTAATAGGAAAAACCTTAGAAAAACCCATTTTCTTAGCGATTAACATATCAAGTTTTTTGACTTTTGAAACATCGCCGTCAAATAATTTAAGAAAAGAAGCCTGTGTACCGGTAGCACCTTTAGCTCCTCTGAAAGGAATTTCAAAAGCATCTAAATCTTCTAAATCAGTTAATAAATCATAGGCATAAACAGAAAAACGTTTACCGAAAGTCGTTGGTTGAGCAGGTTGAAAATGAGTATAGCCAACCGTAGGAATATTCTTTGTCTTGTCTATTAGTTTCTCAAATGATTTTAACAAATTTAATAATTGTTTTCTAATAATTACTAAGGCTTCTCTCTGAACTATTAAGTCAGTATTACATTTAACGAATTGAGAAGTTGCGCCCAAATGAATAATGTCTTTGGCGTTCGGGCAAACATCACCGTAAACTTTAACGGCAGCCATCACATCATGTTTTAATTCAGATTCATACTTGTCCATTAAATCTAATTTTAAATTTGTTAACTGTTTCTTCAATTCAGATATTTTACTCTTGGAAACTCTCTTTAAACCAAGTTCGTTTTGAGCTTCTGCAAGTGCAATCCAACATTTTCTCCAGTTTAGAATAGTATTTTCTTTGCTAAACAATAGCCTCATGTCAGCAGAAGAATATTTGTCAGCGACAATATAATTATAATCAACCATTACTTAAAAATTAAATAAGATTAGGGTTTTTATAATTTTCGATAAAAAAGAAAATTAATTAGATTTACGAGGACTAGTTCTACCATACCCTCTTTTCGGAAACTTTTTTGGTCTACCTTCATTGCTGGATGAACCACCAGATTCACTTTTAGGCTTACCCTGATAACCAGATGAACCACCTGTCCTTCCTCTTGGTTTTCCTTGGTACCCTGATGAACCACTTGATTTGCTTCTAGGACCGGAACTTTTAGATCTGCCTTGATATCCAGAATAACTTGAACCACTACTTGGTTTACCATCATATACTGACTCATTAACTTCTCTTCTCGGACTGCTTCCTCTTCTAGGACCGCCTCTAGAACCGCCACCAGAGTATCCACCTCTAAAGCCACCTCTTGAACCGCCTCGAGAATAACCTCCTGATCGTCCACCACCAAAGTTTTCTCGGCTCCTTCCACTTTCACCAGAACTTACTTTCTGAAACTGAGGTGTATCAAGCAATTCAATGTCTAAATCTCGATTCTCCAGAACCTTTCCAAAATTATCATGTTGTCTGCTTCCAAGAATATTAACTACTCTTCCTTCTTCGCCTGCTCTTGCAGTTCTTCCAATTCTATGTATATATTCTTTTGAGTCTTTAGGTATGTCATAATTGTAAACGTGTGATACATTTTTAATATCTAATCCACGGGCAGCAACGTCAGTGCAAACCAAAACAGATGCTTTATTGGCATGAAATAAATCCATGACTTTTGTTCTTTGACTCTGACTTAAACCACCATGAATTCCTATAACACTTAATCCCTGTTTTTTCAAACTTCTGGCTAAGAAATCAGTGTTATGCCTTGTATTTGAAAATACCAATGTTAATCCTGAGTGATTTTCTTTTAACAGGTGAGTTAACAATGAGAACTTCATACTATCAGTAACATTATAATAAACTTGTTTCAATTTAGATGGATCAACATAAACTTCTGCTGATATTTGAACAGGATTATTCATCATGGGTTTTGAAATCTGAACAACTTCCGAATGGATAGTTGCTGAAAATAACAATGTTTGTCTGTTTCTGGGGCATAGTCTCATTATTTTCATAACATCATCTATGAACCCCATGTCAAGCATTCTGTCGGCTTCATCTAAAACAAGAGTTTTCACAAATCTTAAATCAATGGTTCGTCTATCAATGTGATCCAGTAATCTTCCGGGTGTTGCAACTACAACGTCTGCTCTTTTTAAATCAGCTATCTGAGTATTTATTGAAACTCCTCCGAAAACAGCTGTTATCTTTAAGGGTTTATATTTTGAGAATAATCTCAGATGTTTCTTTATCTGTTCTGCTAATTCCCTAGTTGGGGTCATAATTAATGCCTGTATTCCGCCACCTTTATGAGAATTTTTAATTATTCCGGCGCCGAACGCCAGTGTTTTTCCAGATCCTGTTGCAGAACCTGCTATAACATCTTTTCCTTCGCTTACTAAAGGGATGGTTTTTCGTTGTATTTCACTAGGCTCTTTAAAGCCTTCTTCATCTATTACTTGTAAAATAGAGTCTATTATTCCTAATTGTTTAAATTCATTCATTTTAAAATTTCCAAGAAAAAGTATAACATATTAATATTGAAGTTATCGCTTTGCTAAGTTATCTCTTTCTTATAGCAATTTTTTATTTAATATGATATTGGTTTGATTAATCCTTTAAAAAGCTTGTGTAAATCTAGAATAATCCAGTTATGGCGTCGACAAACTTTGTAAACCCTGATTTTCCCTGTGCTTGAATTGACAACCCCATCGAAGTTCCAATTGAGCCATATTTATCAGTTGGTAAAACCATGCATCCAACAATGTCTCCTTCTTCAAAATCACTGAATTCATCACCAATAAAAACCAGTTCCTCGTTGACAAACCATTCTGTCTTTAAAACAACTGATTCAGGGTTTTCATCCCAAAACTCCACATCACAGGAAATTGTTTTGCCTTCAACCACTTCGGAAGAAAAACTTATACTTGTAATGATTGGTTCCATGTTAAGTTTTGTGAAAGTTACAATGCCAGTTGCGACACTTACTTCAACAGCAGAAACTAGATTAACAATAAATAACAACATCACAAAAACCATTATCCCCTTACCCATAATAATAGAAAGATTCCAGATTATATAAATTTATAGCTTAGTTGCAATGGTTGAAGGAGCTCTCCTACCAACACAGGGCCCGTCTTTAACATCAAAGCCAACTCTAACCATGTTAATTCTAACATGTGTTGCACATGAATAAGTCGACAAAACACCACCAATTTTCAATTTAGAAGCAACATCTCCAAACAATTTTTCAGTCCACATATGAGGATGTTTAGCGGGCGAAAAAGGATCGAAGAAACAAACATCAAATTCACCTTTAACTTGTTTAATGGTTCTATTGGCATCGCCAAAGATTAATTTAATGTTTACTTGCCCATCATCGTAAACATTATTCTTTATTTTCTTAATAACATCATAACTCTTGAACCTGGGTTTTAATTCTTTTAATTTATCAAACAAAGTTTCATCCAACTCCAAACCAACAATTTCAATCTTGCATTCAGGGTTGGATTTCAAAGCAGCGTCTATGGCAGCCGCAGAATTATAACCAATACCAAAGCAGACATCCAGTATTTTAACAGAACCTTTCTTGGCTAGTTTTGCAATCTCAGTAGGCTCAGCGTATTTCTTAATGGCTTCCTCTTCAGCTCCAGTTACAGAATGATAAGATTCACCCATATCACTGACAAAAGTGTAGGAACCATCACCTGTTTTTATTTTCTTCATAGAAATTAGTAAATGTTAATGCTTTATAAAATTAATCTCAAACCAAAAGCAACTATTATTATTGGTAAGAAATACCAATACTTGAAAGTTATTCCTTTGATTAAACTAAAAAAATCTTTCTTCTTTGATTCTAAGTAAAACAACGAGCCAGTTGGCAGTCCGAAAAAGAAAACCAAGTATGAAAACTGTGTGAAGTCAAAAAATAAAAAGAAGATTATTGATAGCAATAATAATATCTGCAAATAAGTCAATATTTTCTTACCGGACTTTAATTCTTCCTTGGCCATCCAGCCTATGAGTAATCCTGCATATAATCCTAGAAAAGATACAATGGGTAAAATTAATAGGTATGAAATTAAGGAGTCCATGCTGTACCACAAGAGAAGTTTCCTATTGATAAATCTGCACTACCAATACCAGTCCATATTTCACCATCTTCACTGGCAATGAATTTGATTGAAGGAGGATTATCATTGGTCTCAATGAATAAACAGAAGTCACCAATAATACCCAGTCTGTCTTTCAAACCTTCATAATCCTCATTAGCCATTTCTAAAAACCTCTCGTCATTAAACTCCCCTGTTTCAGTGTTCACAAGACCTTCCTCATAAAGTTTCCCGGCTATAATATCTGCTTTATTACTATAATCCTGCACTTTAGATTCCTTATTACCAGACAACAAAGCATAGAATACAACAATTATAAGAGTGAAAACAAGTAATCCTATGATTAAATCAGTTGACCAAACCTGTCCTTGTTTAGAATTTGTTATCTTTAAGCACCCCTTAAAAGTTATTTAAAATATTATAATATAAAAAGGTTTCCATTAGTTGGAATTAATCCATAGAGCCTTGAAGTGATTTTTGTAGCTTTCTGCAAGGTTATTATCAATAATTCTGATTGCAAACGGAAACTCCTTGTACCAAAAAATTATTATGATTCTATCGCCATAGATCCAATTTGATGCAGGAGATTCATAGCTTTCAGGCATATACCTGACAGAAGTATGTTTCATGACAGAAAATTCTTTTCCCCTCATCAAACCCTGCTTTGTTTTCACACATATCACATTTAATTTTATCTTCTCTTTCTGCCTGTCTTTCTCAAACGCATGAACAGATGGTCCAAGTATCTCAGGACCCATTCCTGGTATGTTGAAAGCAAACCATTCTTTTTTTTGTCTAAGAACATCATTTAGTATTGTTTTTATTCCTTCTTTTCCTTCTAGAATTTCAACTATTGGCTTTTTCTTTGTTGGCATGTGCAAAGAGAGTAAATCAGGCAGTATGGACTTGAAAGCTTTTTCTTTTTCTCTAAGCATAGCCAGGATTTTAGTCGGCTCTGCAGCCCTGTAATGTCTAATATTATTTTTTAACATGTAACTTACAATGCCTTTTTTTGCAAGGCCAACTAAAACTGAATACAAAAGACTTCTGTTTATCCCTGATTTTTCTGCAACATCAGACACAACTGCACCTTCCATCTGCAGAAGCGCAAGGTAAACTCTGCTTTCTTTGTCGCTTAGACCTGCCTGCTTTAGTTTTTCAACGTCCATGTTAACAGTAATCAAAACAAATATTTAAATGTTGTTGTTAAAAATAAACAACAGATATTTATAAAAACAACTTTCTTCCCAAACTAAAATGAAACTGCTTTTAGTATATCCTGCAAATGAATACAGCACAACAAACACTGCAACATATTCACTACCACTAGGACTTGGATCAATAGCAACCTATGCAAAGCAGAAACTAAATGATTTGGAAATCAAAATACTTGACGGCTCAATAATGAGTCACCAAGAGCAGGAAAAAGAACTTGAAAAGTTCAAGCCAGACGTAGCGGGTTTTAGTCCAACAATGGCAAGTCAGGGAAACGCAAAAAAGCTGGCAAAACAATCAAAGGAGTTAAATTCAATGGTTTTTTTTGGTGGAGTAAACTCGACAAATCTCTGGTTCAACAATCTAAAAAACAATGATTTTATTGATGGAGTTTTTCTTTACGAAGCAGAAATAGGTTTTTTTCAAGCTCTAAACAGACTAAAAGAATACCAAATTATGGGGCCAGAAGCCTTCGGAGGAATTCAAAACCTTGCTCACAGAGACTCCCACAATAATATAATACCGCCAAAGAACATAAACATTCCAAGCCTATCGGACATTCCAAACATCAACTACTCAATTTTTGATCTGGATACACACTTTAAAGAAACCATAAAAAAAGGATTTGGAAAAGGAGTTACCTACTACGGCGGAAAAGGATGCTCAAAAAGAGGAAATATGAAACTAAAATCAATATACACCTATGAAGAATACAATGAACTCATAAAAAACATGAATACCTGCACATTCTGCGGTCGAAATGAACTCGGCTTTAGAACCATAACTGAAAAAAGAGAAGAAGAAGTAATAAAAGAACTCAATGAAAACTATGGTGTTGATTGGTTTTTCAATGTGCAAGATACAGTAAATCTGGAAAATAAACATCCTGTTGGAATATCTCCCGCCTACAGATTTTTCATAGGTCTTGAAAATGTTACAGAAAAAAGCATAGAAATTCTTAAGCAAAGATATGGTGAAAAACTCATATTCCAGGTAGGAATTGAAGCCGCAACCCCTGAAATGAGAAAAGTGTATGGAAAAAAAGAGACCAACAATGAAGACATATACAAAAAAACAGAGTTGATGAAAAAAAACAATATCGAACTCCATGCAAGCTTTATTTTGGGAGGAAGAGGAGAAACAGAAGAAAGCATGGAAGAGACAGTAAGAATTGTAAAAAGATTATCAGAATATAACAATGTCACCTGGATACTAATCAGTCCCCAATTAATACTTCCCGGCTCTCCAGATCATAAAGCATTTCTACAGATGCCACTGATGAACAAGAAATACTGCTGGCAAGACCATATAAATCTTGAAGAGATAAGTAGCGATTTCATGCAGTACTTCACACCAAGCCTGACAAGAAAAAGAGTCGTTGAAACAATAGCAAACACATTTTCAAGCATAAAAAGAAAAGAAAACCTCGTATTAGATGTAAAAGGAGTGACAGCAGAGGAAGAAAACTATATTGGGCCAAGAAGAAGCTATACAAAGTAATTTCTCTAAACATTTTTAAAAGAGGCTTTCTTAAACACTCATATGATCAAGATTGACGGATCATTTGGAGAGGGAGGTGGAGCAATTCTTAGGCAGGCTTTAGCACTCAGTACTCTAACTGGAAAACCTTTTGAAATTAACAATATCAGAAGCAATAGACCAACACCTGGTTTAAAAGCCCAACATATGCATTCAATCATTGCGTTGGAAAAAATTTCTAATTCTTCAGTCACTAATTGCGAGATTGGTTCTAAAAAAATAACATTCATTCCAGGCCACATAAAAAATAAATCTGTAGAAGTTGATGTTGGCACTGCTGGTTCGATAACTTTACTTTTACAATCATTAATGCTCCCAATTGTTTTTTCAGGGAAAAAAGTTATCATAAAATTAACCGGTGGAACAGATGTTAAATGGTCACAACCAATTGATTACTTCAATAATGTGCTTGTTCCAGTGTTTAGAAAATACGCCGACATAGAGGTTAAAACTCTTCGGAGAGGATATTTTCCTAAAGGCAATGGAATTGTTAGTTTACAAATCAGCAGCCATTCAGAAGGTCTTAATAGGCAACCATTGGATTTTACAAACAGAGGAAAACTGCTGCAAATCAGAGGTGTTTCACACGCTTCAAGCGATCTAATGGACTTAAGAGTTGCCGATAGACAAGCCGACAGCGCTGAAGTTCAACTTTCAAATTTAGGAGTGCCCGTTAGAATTGAAAGACAGTACAGCAATTCTCATAGTACTGGATCCGGAATACTTGTTTGGGGTGTTTTCGGCAGTGATACAAGCGAGGTTCATCGACCAATAATTATCGCTGGCGATTCATTGGGTGAGAAAAACAAGAAATCCGAAGACATCGGTAAAGAAGCAGCTCTTAATCTGAAAAAAGAAATAGAATCGGAAGCTGTTGTTGATAAATACTTGGCAGATCAATTAATACCTTTACTGGCAATCACCTCTGGTGAAATAAAAACTTCTGAAATAACCAAACATGCAAAAGCAAATATCTACGTAGCAGAGAAATTTTTAAGTGTGAAGTTTAAGATAGAAGGGAATGTTATTAGAGTTTCTTAGAAAAAGTTTTTATAACACTTCTTTATTTCTCATATCATGATAATAGCTGTCGGCTCAAAAAATCCTGCAAAGGTCTCTGCGGTAGAGAGTGCCGTAAGAAAGGTTTGGTCTGATGTGGAAGTTGAAGTTGTTGCCGTTGAAGTTTCTCACGGAACCAATGAACAACCAAAAAACGAAGACGAGACCATTGAAGGAGCCACAAGGAGAGCTAAGCTGGCTTTAAAAAAAACAGGTGCGGACTTCGGTGTTGGCATTGAAGGTGGAGTTGTTGATCTGAAACACGGAATGTTTATTTCTGGCTGGGTAATCATTGTCAATAGAAAAGGAAAAGTAGGTATCGGTGGCACTGGCAGAACAATGCTTCCGGAAGTGATTGCTAAAAGAATCAGAAATGGTGAAGAGCTTGGTAACATTGCAGAAAAACATTTTAAAATTGACAATGTTAAGCAAAAGCAGGGTGTCATCGGAGTTCTTACAAACAATTTAATCACTAGAAAATCAGCAACAGAAACGGCCGTCATCAATGCATTCTCAAGATTTGTTCACCAAGAATACTTCGAATAATTTAAATATTAATTAATTCTATTCTATAGCATGAAAATTGTAAGTGCATGTATGGCAGGAATAAAATGCAATTACAGAGGCGAAGCAAGTCCTTGCAAAAAAGTTATTGAGTTGGTTAAGCAAGGCAAAGCAATTCCTGTTTGTCCTGAACAGTTAGCAGGATTTCTGGCTCCAAGAGAGTCTGCAGAAATAGTAAATGGAAAAATTCTTTTAAAAGATGGAACAGATTTAACTAAAGAGTTTCAAGAGGGCGCAAAAAAAGCATTAGAAATTGCTCAACAAAATAATTGTAATGAAGCCATTTTACAATCAAGATCGCCTTCCTGTGGTTCTGGCAAAATCTATGATGGTAATTTTTCTGGAAAATTAATTGATGGAGATGGCGTATTTGCTAAACTTCTAAAAAAGAATGGTATAAAAGTTTTCACTGAAAAAGAAATTTGAACTCTTATTGAAAGTTAATTATAAAGAAAGAACTGCTAAATATATATCATCGTACAATTCTCTTATTGAATTGAATAAATCTGCTTTTTGATTGGGATCGTTAAAAGTTGTTCTGTTAAACCTATCTCTTATTTCTTTATAGAACTGCTTCGCATCATCAAATTGGTTATTGCTAAGCATGTCTTTGGTTTTTTGTATTAGGTTGTAGAATTCCTGTACTTTCTCATCAAAGACTGGTGGTTCTTTTTCAGGTAGATATTTTCCAAAACCTTTTTTCTCAAATTCTTTCCTATCCGATTGAAGTTTTTCTTCTTCTAATTCTATTTCATTTTGAATTTCTTTGACTTCTTCTAATTTTTCTTTGGCTTCGTGTTCTCTATAGGTAAGATTTTCTTTTATTTCCTTCAAGTCATGTCTTTCTGTTTCCAAGTATCCTTCGGTTTCGTGAACTTCTTTTCTTCTTAACTCGAAAGATTTCTTTTCAATTGAGAAATCTTTTTTTTCTAATTCTAATTCTTTTTCGCCAACAACCAATTCTTCCTCTCGTTTTAGAATTGCCTTCGCTGCTTTTTCTCTGAGTACTAATTCTTTTTCTTTTGCAACAGCAGCAGTTTCTCTAACGGTTAATTCTTCAGATAATTTCTTCAAACGCTCATCTTTGTTTTCAAGAGTTGTTTTTAATCTTCGTAATTTGTCGCCTTCATCAATCATCTTCTTAGCGCCTAGTCTGCGTTTGTTAAAATTGGTTTGCTTTATTGCGAGCTCTTCTGCTTTAGCATCATATTCTTTGGTTTTATTATGAGCAATTGTTTCTGCTCTCTTAAGATTAGTATGTTCTTTTTTCAATCTTTTATCCAAAATATTCTTAATGCCTTCTTCGATTAACAGGTTAACATCTTTTTCTTTCTGTTTTAAAGAGACATCCTGTTCCTTCAATCTGACATCCAATCTATTTAGTTTGGCTTGAGATTGTGTTATTTCTTTTAATTTTCTATCGGATGCTTTTTTCTCAGCATCTAGTTCATATTTTTTATCAAAAATATCTTTGTTCAACCCATCAGAGTATTCTTTGAGAACTTCTTTTATGTTCTGTTTCAGAATTTTATTTCTTTGGATTTCGGCTTTTTTCTCTTTTTCCAGTATGCCTTTAACCCAGTTATAGAATGATTTCTTATTGGCTTGAACGCTTCTTTTAAATTGTTCGTCTTCAATACTATTAATCGCGGCTAATAATTCCTTCATTGATTTAATAAGTTTTTCGTGATGGTGAATCATATAATTCTTTGTTCCTTTTTTCAAAGCTTTTTTTGGATGAACTACAATCATGTCAAGTTCTTTCTGAATCATTTTCTGTTCTTTCTCAACAGTTTTAAAGTATTCATCAATTACTTTATCGACTTTTGATTTTCGAGAAATGATTGTTTTAGGAACTTTTTTTGAAACTGGTTTTTTCACTGCAACTTTTTTAGCAGTCTTCTTGACTTGTTTCTTAATGGGAAGTGGAGGTATTGGCATTCCTATGTGATCAAGATCTTCAGCATCCCATCTATGACCATCTTCTTTAGGATTATGCATTTCATCAACAATATCTCCGCCCGTCCAATCAAGCGTTTCTAGTTTAGATTCCTTTGTTTTTTTGTTTTTTTGAACGGGCGTTTTTTTTACCTCTTTTTCCTCGGGAATTTTAAATTGTTCTCTTAGTTTTTCCAAATCAAACTCTCCTTCTTCATCTTTCAATGGATGAGGTTCTTCTTCTTCTGTTTTAGAAAACATTCTTTTGAACAAACCATCCTTTTTGGGTTGGTTATTTTTTTGCTCAACTTTAGGAAATTCAGATAATAATTCTTTTTTAACGGGTTTTTCTTTTTCAACCAATTTTTCTTTTTTAGAACTATTTTCTACTTTGTTTATAGATAACTTTGGTGGTGGTGGCGGTGCTATACCAATATTAGACATTCTTTCCCCTCTTTCTCCCTGAATACAGTTATTAATTATTTGCTAATATAAATACCTTTCGATTTTTTTAACTAGTTTTCGCACGCCAAAAAGAGTATTTTTACTTGATAATAGCAATATTTATTAAGTAGTTATTCTTTAAAAAATACATGAAATCGACTATACAAAATACTATGAAAGGAATTGCATTAATTGTTTTGACAGCATATGTCGGGGGTTGCGCTTTAGGACCAAAACCCGAACCACTTCCACCACCAACAATTCAAGAGACTTATGGTTTGAAAGAACAAACATTGTATTTAGGACCAAACTTTGCAGGAATTGAAGAAGGAATATTAAGTGTTTCTGATTATGAAATATCTTTCGTTACAGTTTTTCCTGGTGACGATGTTGCAAGGGTTTTAAATCCAGTTAAAAATATTGCAATGTTAAAACATATAGTAAACGATTCAACTACAAATATAATGGAAACATACACCAAAGGCGCAGATTTCTATCCACACCAATATGATCCATATATTCTAACAGTTGGTAGAATTCATGATAGTATGGAAGAAAGAATGGAAATGATGGATGAACCGAGTCCAGAACTTCAAAAAATCCAAAATCGATTAGTTGAATATCTTCCTGAAATCCTAACGCAATTTAAGTAATTTTTGTAAGAAAATATTTAAACTGTTGTTGTCACAGAGTTATCTATGACTAGGAAGATAGAAGAAGATTTTTCTGAAATAATTAAATACTTAGATAAAATGGCCGATAGGTTAAACCATCTTGAGAAAAATTCTCTAGAGGTGCAACAAGCAATTAATCAAAAAAGTGATGAGCTGAAAAGAAATGCCAATGCCATTAAAGAAGAATTATATCATTTGAAAAGAACCACTAACTTGACTAAAGAAATAATTGAGAAGCAGAAAAAAATAATTTCTTCAATGGTCAATGATTTCAGAGGAATTGTAAAACAGGACAGCTTTAATCAATTAAAAGAAAAAATTGATATTTGGGGTCCTGAAAAAGCCCTAAATAAAGAAGAACTTAAGAGACATATTTAGTTTCTGCTTTAACCGCTGCATTCAATGATTTAATGGCCACTTCTATTTGTTTGTCATTTGGTTTCTTAGTGGTTATTTTTTGCAACAGCATACCTGGTGCAGCTATCATTTTAAAGAACCAATTATCATAGTGCAAACCTGAAACTTTCAGCAGCTCATATGAAACTCCAGCGATTATAGGCAACAACAATATTCTTAAAAAATATTTCATCCAAAAATTCGTACCAAGTGGGATGAACATATAGAATATTATGCTAATGACAAATACTAACAATAAAAACTCTGTTCCACATCTTGGATGCAGGGTTTTAAACTTTTTAACATTTTCAACTGTCAATTTCTTTTTTGCTTCATAACAATGAACAGTCATATGTTCTGCTCCATGGTATTCAAACATTTTTTGAACATCATCCATCATTGAAATGGCCAATAAATAACCAACGAATATGACTATTTTTATCACACCATCCAACAAATTGAACCAGAAATTGCTTAAGCCAACTGTTTTACTCAGAATATTTGCCAGCAATAACGGTAGAAATTTGAATATTAAAAGCGCTGCAAAAATCGATATGACCAATGTGAAGAGTAACTCTTTTTTACTCAATTTCTCGTCTTTCTCACCCATTGACTCATTGGCCGAATAGGTAAGTGCTCTACTACCTAAAATAACTGTTTCGACAAGTATAACCATTCCTCTAATCAGTGGAAAACCCCAGAACCTGTTCTTCTTGGTTAACGAAATAAACTTAGTTGTTTTCACAGAAATTTTGTTATTGGGTTTTCGGACCGCGACAGAACAATGGTTTGGCGACCTCATAAGAACACCTTCAATTACTGCCTGTCCACCCATCACTATTTTGCTCATGAGAAAAGTAAACTTCGGGATTATATAAAAAGTTAGTGATTTTTTAGAAAAATTATTAAATCATAATAACAATTAATAATATATGCAAAAAGCAACCATTGGAATATTACTATTGATAATTATTTCTTTCATGATAGGAATATATTATTATCCTCAAATGCCTGAACAAATGGATTCCCATTGGAACGCTTCCGGTGAAGCAGATGATTCCATGTCAAGGTTTTGGGGAATATTTTTGATGCCAATCATATTGGTAGGCATGTTTGTGCTGTTCTCAATAATACCTCTAATCGATCCTCTGAAAAACAATATAAAAAAATTTCGAAAACATTTTGATGGTTTCATATGGTTCATTAGTCTGTTCCTGTTCTATATCTATATATTGACGATGCTTTGGAATCTAGGACACAACTTCAATATGACCAGGTTTATCATACCAGCAATTGGATTAATGTTTTTCTTTGCAGGAATCCTAATTGAGAATGCTAAGATGAATTGGTTTATTGGAATTAGGACTCCATGGACTCTAAGCAGTAAAAATGTCTGGAATAAAACTCATAAGTTAGGTGGAAAACTGTTTAAAATCGCGGGAATACTGGCAATTATCGGATTGTTTTTCCCTGAAGAAATAATAATTTTCAGCATTGTTCCAGTATTAATTTTCACAGTGTACCTGTTTGTTTATTCTTACATGAAATATAAAAAAGAGAAGAATTCTAAGTAAATAAAGGTTGAGCATTATATATATCTACAAATAACTCTGCTTTTATGTAAAATTTTCCAGAGACTATCTCAGAAGTTACAACAGCAGTATTACCTTCGTCATGTTTTATAAGTTTTTTTTCCAATCGATTATAAACATCCACTATCGCTTCACGGCTCTTTGAATCAACTGCATAGTCTCGGTTGAATTTCCAATTGATAAAAGGAATGGATTTAACAACTATGTGCTCAATAGGATAGAAAACACGAGTAACAGCTTCGGCACTTTTATCACCTGGTCTGTAAATATCTATATGCTTAATCACAATATCATCTAACTCCGCCATTAAAGACTAAAAAGAAGTTTAAATATAAAATTGTTTTGGAAAATAGTTGCTTATTTTCTCACAACTTTCGGCTTGAAAAATCTTTCTTGAAACTCGGTAAGTGCTAAAATTTGTTCGTCAGTATACTCTTTACCTTCGGGAACAACAATTAATTTATCGTCGTTATCGTCAGATCTTTGAATTACAGCTATACATTTTCCAGTGAACTCTTTTACAGGCTCAAATACACCAAGAACATAAGCATCAAGTTCTTCACCATCAGGAGCCATAGTTCCTTCAATAAAACCATAGTTCAAAGTGTAAAATATGGAATTATATTTTTCATGTCTAGTTCCCATTTGTCTATCCATTGTAACTTTCACAGTTTTGTTGAGAAATTTTTTTGAGTAACTCATACATTGTAGTCTTAAATACAGATATTTAAATATATTTATTTAGAAAAAGGAAACAAATTATTTTTTTAATCTATTAAAATCTCTCTCGACTATAGAAAAGCGTAATATATTTAAATGGACAACTTTTCCAGAGAGCTATGGCTAAACTAAGAAGAGCTATTGCTTGGAGAAGAATTGAAAGGCCCTATACTAGAAAAAGTAAGTTTAGGACTAAACAATATGTTAGAGCAGTTCCTAATAATAAAATCGTCAAGTATGACATGGGTGATTTGAAAAAGAAATTTGAATACGTGGTTTCTTTAACATCCAATGCATCTATTCAGTTGAGACATAACGCTCTTGAATCTGCCAGATTAACAAGCAACAGATTATTAGAAACCAAATGCGGAAAAACCGGTTTCAGATTAAAGCTACGTGTTTACCCACATCACATATTGAGAGAAAACCCATTGGCTGCAGGCGCAGGAGCTGACAGAATGAGTACTGGTATGAAAAGATCATTCGGTAAATCAGTTGGTTTAGCGGCACAGGTTAAAAAAGACCAGGTTATAATGCAAGCTTTTGTCGATGAAACGTTCTTAGATGTTGCAAAGAAAGCTGTTTTAAGAGCTAAACATAAATTTCCTTGTGGTTGCAAAATTTTAGTAGAAAAAGTTTAGTAATTCTTAAATTCTTCAAGAATTTTTTCTTTCAAAACTTCAATATCAGTAATTGCTTTTACTTTATTAGTAAACTCTGACACCACTTCCTTAGGTAATATATCGGTCTTGCTCAAATATAGTATTATTGGCTTGTCAAAACTTTTTAATTCCAACAACAATTTTTTCTGATCTTTTAAAGGAAATGGTTCCGTTAAATCATAAACATATATCATTGCGTGAGCGCAATATTTTATGGCCAGATAGGCCATTTGTTCTATATAATTCATTTTGTCCAACCGATTCAAGCTTCCGGGCGTATCTATGAATTGTATTTTTTGATTATTATGTTTCATATACCCCATGTTTAAAGTCTTGGTTGTGAATGCATAGGAATTTATTTCCGGTTTTGAATCGGTAATCTTACTTAGTAAAGTTGTTTTTCCAATGTTCGGAAAACCCGTTATCGCAATAGTGAACAAACCTTCTTTTATACTTGGAAAATCCCTCATAATTCTTCGTCCTTCTTCCAAATACATCAGGTTCTTCGATATTTGCTTTAGAACAGAAGCTATTCTTCCAAAATATTGCTTACTATAATTTTTTATTGCGTCTATTTCTCCACACTTCCTAATTTTTTCTTTATATTGTCTTGTGAATTCTGAAATCTTTTTTTGAGCCCAATTCATTGCACCAAGAGATTTTTTTAACTCAGAATAAACCATTGTTGTCTTAACCAGCTGTGTGTAAAACTCTGTGAGATCATCAAAGTTAGGATATACCTGCACGATTTTCTCAAGTTTTGCTCTTAACACGCTTTCAACGGTCTCCATTTTCATGAATTCTAAGATTTTTATCCTATTGATTTTGTCACCTTGTATGTCTTTTCTTTTAGAAGAAGCCTTTATTCTGGCTGCTTTGAAAGCTACATCTAAGAAAAACTTGTAATTCTCTATTGTTGGTATTTCTCCGAATCCCATAATAATAGTATATAGGTGTTGTTTCAAAAACCTTTTGGTTTTTGTACTTCAAAAAGCTTCGCTTTTTGTAAGTTTTATAAATCTTCTTTAACATTGGTTCCGATGAATTTAAATAATTAATATTCTAAAGTGATATTATGAATTGGTCTGAATGGGCGGTAATCGCAGTACTTGTTTTCATATTAATGAATATTTTTTTCAAGAAGTACGCTTCAGCATTATTTTATGATTACATTGTCGATGGAGCATTGTCCTTCGCAGATAATTTTATAGGAGTTGGCTTGGTCGGATTAGACATTGGTGATTGGATTGCTGCAATAATAATATTTTCTCGTGAAAAAAAGATAAGCGGCAAAATGGTTGCATTCTTAGTCGCATGGGAAGCGGCAAACTTCTTACCCTTAAGTCTTATTCCAGTTGTTGGAGAAGGAATAGAGATTTTCTTTAACTTTTTTCCAGCAGTTTTTCTGAGCAGAGTTCTTTTCAGCAAGTTTGGAAAAGCAGATAAAGCTCAAGAAAAACTTGAAGCAAATATTTCTTTAGGTGAAAAAACAGGATCCAACATGAAAAAATATGAAAAAATCTTGAAAATAATTAAAAAATTAAACAAAAAAAGCAATCCAATTGATGCTTTAAAATTAACTGAAAAATGTGAACGCAAAGTAATCCCTGAAGTTGCACGATCAATACGTTCAACAATAAATGATGCTAAACAAGAAGTTCAAGAAACAATTGATTATTTAACCCAAAGCCCTGATGATGTAAATGAAGAAATTACAAACATCATTGCAGGTGCCGAAGATATGTTATCACAAGCAGATGCTGCTGTAAACAACGGAGAACTTACTCAAGCTTCAGAGCTAGTTTCTAATGCTAGAAATAGTGTAAAAGAAGCAATGGATGGGTTTGACGTCTCATCACAAACTTTATAAACATTCTATATAATAAAATACTTAGAGGTGAACATATGAAAATACTCTTAAAGAAAAAACCAATTAATCCAATAATAATCGAAGGGTTTCCTGGGTTTGGTTTAATCGGCACAATAGTTACAGAATTTTTAATAGAACATTTAAAATGCGAGTTAATTGGAGAATTTTTATACGATGATTTACCTGCAATGATCGCGATTCATAACGGTGTCCTTGTCAAACCAATGGCAGTTCATTATTCTAAAAAATACAATATTATTATTTTGCAAACAATTCTGAATCCTAAGGGTAAAGAATGGGACATTGCAGATGCAATTGTTGAAATGGCTCATAAAGTTGATGCCAAAAAAATCATTAGCATTGAGGGTGTTGCTTCACAAACAGCATCTAAAACCGGTGATACTCGTTTGTTCTATTATGGTGATGATAAACTTAAGAAACTAGGTCTTGATCCTATTAAAGAAAGCATTGTTGTGGGCGTAACATCTAGTGTTATGCTTAGGGCAGATAATTCTGTTTGTATATTTGCAGAGACGCATTCAGCCTTGCCAGATAGTCAAGCTGCTTCAAAAGTTATAGAAGTTTTAGACAAATATCTTGATTTAAAAGTTGATCCTAAACCATTACTAAAACAAGCCAAAGACTTTGAAGACAAATTAAAGAATATAATGCAACAAACCAGCAAAACCGTTGATGAACATGAGAAAAAATATATGAGTTATTTGGGTTAATAATTTCTAATTTAGGGTTAATTAGTGTAAAAAAAACACAAAGTATATATACTTGTTAGTATTACTAGATATTAAGGTGATAATTATGGAAAATTTGAACCCTTACCAAATTACTCAAAAACTGTTTGACAAAGCGGCAAATCATCTGAACCTACCATCATGGGTTAGAGAAGTTCTAAAAACACCGCAAAGAAACGTATCCATAGATTTTCCTGTGAAAATGGATGATGGATCAGTAAAAATATTTACAGGATACAGAGTACAGCATAACAACAATAGAGGACCCTACAAAGGTGGATTAAGATTTAGTCCGGAAGTTAACCTCGATGAAGTCAGAGCATTGGCTTCATGGATGACCTGGAAAACTGCACTTGTAGACATACCATTTGGCGGAGCAAAAGGAGGAGTTCTATGCGACCCTAGTAAAATGTCTCAAGGAGAATTAGAAAGAATGACAAGAAGATTCACATTTCAACTTAGAGATGTCATAGGATACCATGTTGATATTCCAGCGCCAGATGTTAATACAAACGAACAGGTCATGGCATGGATTGTCGATACATTCAGCATGGCCGCAGGCGAAGGAGTCTTCGGCGTAGTCACAGGAAAACCACTTCATCTAGGAGGAAGCCATGGAAGAACCGAAGCCACAGGCAGAGGTGTTATGATTACTACGATGGAAGCCTTGAAAGACCTTGGATGGGATAATAATAAAACCGTAATAGTACAAGGTTATGGAAACGTTGGTTCACACGCTGCAAGACTACTCAACGAAAAAGGTTTAACAATAGTTGGTGTCAGCGATAGATCAACCGCAGTGTACAATCCTAAAGGCATAGATTTGAAAAAACTTGATGAATACATTGCTAAGAAAGGTTTTATTAAAGGATTTACTGGTGGAAAACATATTTCTCCAAAAGAAAAACTATTGGAAATGGAAGCAGATATTTTAGTTCCGGCTGCAATGGAAAACCAAATTACTACTAAAAACGCAAACAAAATCAAAGCAAAACTAATCGTAGAAGGTGCAAACGGACCGACAACTCCTGAAGCAGACGACATACTAACTGAAAAAGGAGTCATGGTTATTCCAGATATTCTCGCAAACGCAGGCGGAGTCATCGTAAGCTATTTCGAATGGGTACAAAACATTCAAAGAGAGCAATGGCCCTACGAAGTCGTTGTTGCAAAGCTAGAAAAAAAGCTCATCCCTGCCTACAAAGCAGTAATTGCACTAGCGAAAAAAGAAAAAGTTAGACTTAGAACTGCTGCTTACATAATAGCCATTGGAAGAGTTGCCGAAAGCACAATTTCAAGAGGGATATTTCCTTAATTAAAAGAAAAAAAAGAAATAACTTTATTAATTAAACCACAATTATGCTTTTTATGAAAGTAGGTGTTGGATTTGGAGTTATGATTCTAAAAAATAGTAAAGTATTACTTGGTAAACGCCATGTTGATCCTGAAAAAGCTGATTCTGAACTTGAAGGTGCTGGCAAATGGACAATGCCCGGTGGAAAGCTCCACTACGGCGAAACATTTGAAGAGGGTGCAAAAAGAGAAGTTATGGAAGAGACAGGAATGGTTGTAAATAACATTAAGTTTATTTCCATAACAAACAACATTGTAACAAATGCACATTTCGTGACCTTAGGTTTCTTATGTGAGGACTTTGAGGACGAACCAGAAGTAAAAGAACCTGATGAAATCACAGAATGGAAATGGTTTGATATAAAAGATTTACCAACTCCGATGTATGAAGCAAGTATGCAAGTTATAAAAAATTACAATAATAAAATTTTTTACAGTTCTTAGAAATCTGTTAAACTTTTTTGATCAGGCTCTTTTCTATACTCTTCTGCTTCGACTTCTTTTTTATCAATAGGTTCTAACTCTAATTCACCATAAACTCCATCGTAGCCTGGCTTGACTTTTATTTTTCCAGCCCTATTTAGAATTATTGCTTCTGCAATTTTAGGATGTACTTCTTCTTTCAATTTATTTTCAGGTGTATCCATTAAAATATTAAACTCTGAACCAAACTTTTTCAATAATTTGTTGTATTCTTTCCAAACTGTTTTAGAAGCAATTCCTTTGTTCATCATGCTTGAAAGTACTTCCGATAAGGGCAATAATGTGTGGAATGGTTTCATGTCATCTCTTTTGCATCCTACTTCTCTATCTGCCAGTTCTTCTACTCTGTGTGCGACTCCAAGTGTCATTTCACGTTTACAGGCAGGACATTGATTGTTGTTTTTCAGCGAGTCTTTAGGGTCCATTACAACATTGCAGTTTCTGTGACCGTCAAAGTGATATTTCCCATATGAAGGATCCACTTCAATTGTTCCTTGCAATCCATCACCAACTCTTATGGCTTTCAATAGGTCAGCATAGGTTTGTTTTTTTAGTTCGAATATCGTTGCTTCTCGTCCCATCCTCCAAGGCCAGAAGCTGTGTAAATCTGAAAATGATAATATATTCTTTTTATCCAGTTGACTTACTCTCCAATTCATTGGTGGATCGCTTGATATCCCTGTTTCGATTGCGTGAATATATTTTTCTTGGTCTTTGAAACATTCGTGCATTGAATCAAAACCAGACTTCGAGCCAAACATGCTAAACCAAGGAGTCCAAATGTGCGCAGGTATAACTTCAATGTCCAAGGATATTTTTCTTAGGTTGTAAACAAAATCATGTGCAGGTATTTTGAATATTGGTCGTCCATCATAATCTACTCGACCATGTTTTTTTAGATAATCTGTTATTTGTTCCACGACTTCAAAATTCGGTGCCAGAACCACGTTATGTACTCTTCTGCCTTTATCTGCTTGAGTGTAAATAAGAGATATTTCTGTTTGCAGTACGAATGGAAAACCAGAAGTTGTTTTTAATATTCCAGTATCATCTTCGACAAGATGATTTTTTAGTTCTTTTATCCATTCTGGATGTGTAAAATCTCCGGTTCCAAGCATGTCAACGCCTTTGACTTTAGCCCATTTTTCAAGATTCTTTATGTCTAAATCTATGGAGCAGGCTCTACTATGTTTTGAATGGATGTGCAGGTCAGCGATATACCTCATGTTAGAAATGAACTGTTTCAGATTTAAAAATATTGTTGAAATCTATCAAAATTTAATTAGAAATACATATCCTTGAAGATGTTTTCAAGTCTTTCAATATCTTTTTTTTCATAATTTGCAAATGCAACCGGAGACATAGATTTTCTAGAAACCGCAGTTCCTAAATCGATTAAATAAGGTTTTTTATTATCAGCAATAACAATATTTTGTGACTTTAAATCCAATTGTGCAAATCCTACTCGATGAATTGAATTAACGGTTTGTTCTAAAGATTTTTGTTGTTGTTTGTCGAATTTACAGTATTTATCAAATAAAGTTTCACCTTCAATAAATTCTTTCACAAGAACTAAAGCATTATTTCTCGAAATAAGAATATGTTTGTAATCAATTTTTTTAGCAACACCATTCACTTTTTTAAGACCATCTAAAACTTTATTCTCAGTTAAAATATGTCTATAACCTGAAGTTCTAGAATCAGTTGCGATTTTTAGAGTTCTAAATACCTCTTTATTAGAATTATTTTCTTTAACTAAATAAACATCGCATAATCCCTGAGACATTTCATCAACTATTCGGTATCCAAGGTTTCTTATTATTTTTTTGTTTTGTCGTTTAGTCATTTTATCCGAATAGTTTAAACAATTGATGTTTGTCGTACATTGATTGAAATTGTAAAATCTTTGGTAGTTTTAAAATTCTTTTTTTAGCAAGACCTAAGTCAATAAAATAAGGTTTGTCATCGAGACCGATAATTATATTCTTTCTCGCAAATTCTAACTTATAATAACCTCTGTTTTGTAATTCAAAAGCCAAGTTTATGAGTGCTTCTTTGTAATTAGGATTTGTTATTAACTCGTTTTCTTCAATCTTTCTGCCTTCAACATATTCCTTAACGAGACCTACAATTCTAAGTTCTCCATTATGATCATTAAGTTCTTTTTCATGATAATCAACCCTGTGAGTAATACCTTCTAGTCCTTCCAAATCAAGTAATGTTTCACTCTCTCTTTCAACATGATTATAGGTAAAAAAATCTTTTTCTGTTTGAACAGCACATTTCATAATTCTTGTTTTTGCATCTTTGTAAACTTTGTAAACACCAGTTAAAGATAATGGCATCTGAAAAATTACTTCATAACCATTCTCTTCCATGAATTGTCTGTGTAGTTGGTCTATCATTTCTTTTTCTCCATGAACTTTCTTGCTGCGTATTCAAAGAAATGTGATTTATTTCTAAAAGAACCTTCTCTAACTCTCTCCCATACATCGAGCATGGTTTTCTCATCGATTGTTATGGTGGTTTGTACTTTCATTAGCCATCATAATACACTTATCATTTATAAAGTTTTCGTTTATTCATTACTTAATAGTAGTTACAATATAAAATAAAGTTTTATAAAAAGCAAACATAAAACCATCATTATGAGAGAAATCGAAGTCAAAATTCTTGAAGTTAACAGAGAAGAAGTAGAAAACAAACTCATAGATCTTGGAGCAAATAAAATATTAGACGACGAATTATATGCAATAAGATTCAGTAAAAAAGAACATTTACTTGAAAAAGGAATACTTCTAAGATTAAGAAAAGAAGGATTAAAAACAAAATTAACCGTGAAGAAATCTATAAAAAATAAAAATGTTAAAGCTGCTCACGAATACGAAGTCGAAGTTGAAAACTTTGAAGAAACTAAAAAAATCTTAGAAACATTAGGCTTTGAAAAAAGAGACAAATTAAAAAAACATAGAACATCCTATCAACTAAAAAATGTTAGATTTGAATTCGACAAATATCTCGGAGAACAAAAACATGTTCCTGAATTCTTAGAAATCGAAGCCCATGATGAAAAAACAATTTTCAAATACGTAAAAATTCTTGGATTCAAAAAAGAAGATTGTAAACCATGGAGTTCGACAGACGTTATAAAACATTATCGAGATTAAAAAGATTAGATTTTGTCAAATAAACACCTATTTCTCCAGAACAACCACCTTCGATGTGAACATTAACTGAATATTTTTGAGTACCAATTTTTAATGAAAGTCTGTCTCCAACAATAGGAGAAGATTTTGTTTTTTCTAATTTACTTTCAATATTTTTTTCTTGTGAAGCAAAAGAATGTATTTGGTCCAATAACACTTTAGAACTTAAATCAGGACTATAACTATTTAATAAATCTTTTCTTAAAACAAAACCTGAATAATCTCTTTGTTTATTAGAATCTCTTGTGACACCAACATACATATCGCCAATACGTTCTGCTTCAATATCTTCAGCACCAAATGTATACTGATGAGAAGTACCATAAACACTCATTAAATGATCTCTCAAATTAAGAACAAACTTGTTTTTTTCCCATAAATCAACATCATCACCCTCAGGACAAGACTCAATTAAATTACGGACAATTGATTCAACCTTCGGATTATATTTTCTATTAAAGTCTAACATAGAAAAAGAAAAGTAATAGTTATATATAAATATTAAGTATTAAGACAAATAATTATCCATCCTCCCTAGAACCTCATCCATAACTCCTTCTTTATTATTCCTTTTCAATTCTTTTCCCAAATAGCCTTTCTTTAAAGCCTGCTCAACACCTGTGAACAACATCATTAAATATTCTGATTCTTCAAAAGTTTTTACAGTTTCAAGATTTTTTAATTCCAAAGAGAATCTTTCCAAAGAATTCCATGAATTATTATCATATCCTCCTAAAAGAATGTTGCGAAGCTTTGCATGCTCATAGTTTTGATGGAAAAGTGATTTTGTGTTGTCAAGATTGGAAAAAAGAATATATTTTAGGAGATTTAAGAACTAATTCCATTCAAGATATTTGGAATTCAAAAGAATATAAATCCATTAGGAGGAGGATATACGGGGAAGAAATTCCTGTTCCTGAACTTTGTCAAAAATGTATTCTGGCACAATGATAATCTCATTTGAGGGTAATGTTTATAGTGGTAAAACAACTCTAATATCAGAATTAAAAAAACTAGATAAATTTATTATAATTCCTGAGTATTCTTATTTCTTTAAAGAAAATGACTTTCAGAATTTAGATGCTTGGTCTCTACAAAAAAAATATATGGAAACAGATATTCAAAGAGTTATTTTATTAGAAAATGGAGAGAAAAGTTTAGTAGATAGAAGTATTTTATCTCAAGCAGCGCATGTTTGGGCTTCTTATAAACTGAATATTGTAGATATTCGAAAAGAGTTTCTGGAAAAATTATCTGCTATGATTAAACAAAATAGAATTATTATTCCTGATTTATTTATAACTGTAAAATGTTCTCATGATTTAATCAAAAAAAGATACAAATTAGGAGAAAATTCAAAACAAAAAAAACAAACCAATCCCTTGTTAATAAAAAAAGAATATCTAATTCAAATAGAATACTTTTTGAAAAAAATATCTTCAAAAATTCCGTCTGAAACTATAGATACAACAGAATTGAATGAAATGACTTCTACAAGAATATTATTTCAAAAAATAAGAGAACATTCAAAATCAAAAAAGTATGATTTGTTCAAGATAATAAAAAAACAATTATTTCAAAATTAACCTTGATCCAGTTCCACACCTAAAAACTTTATATTTGGAAAATTTTCTGTATAATCATCCCATAAAATGGTTCGTAATTCTTTTGGAAAAACATTTATTTTCTGAATTTCTTTTTTATCAAAAAATTTAATTTCTTTAATATAATGTTCATCCATTCCATGACATTTTATATTATCAAGAGTAAAACTACCTTTTAAGTTTTTAGCCAATAAATAAATTGTCAAAACATTTTGTTCTTGTTCTCTATAAATTAACTGTCTAAGATAAACAATTCTATCCAATTCAACTTTTGTTCCTGTTTCTTCCCAAACTTCCCTTAATGCTGCTTCAAAAATACTTTCGGCGCCTTTAATTCCTCCACCAGGAGGAACCCACCAAGTGTAACCTGTTTTTGGATTAACATGTTTAATTAATAATAATTTTTTATTCTTAAAAATTAATACTCCGGTGCTAATTTTTGGTTTCATAATCAGAATTAATAATATTTCATATATAAAAATATTCTTATTAATATTTAAAATATGAATAGAAACACATTTATATGCTCATTTATTCTTTTTTCTTATGAATTGGACAGAAGTTAAAGACAGAACTGGTGAAGAATGGGAAATGGACCCTCACAGCTATGTTTTAATTAGATATAAGGATGGTTTCTTAGAAGTTTCAATAATGGAAGTTCAAGAAGAACATAGAAAAGGCGGTTTTGTCAAAGAACAGAAGACCAAAGCCAATTACAAAGGTAAACATCCCAAAGATTTGTATTATAAAATTCTGAAAGACGGTCACATTACCAATTTACAACACGCTGCTTACCTTGGTTCTGAACTGGAAAAAGCTTATATTGCCATGAAGAAAGGTTTGAAGTATGTGCAAGATTCTGAGCTCGATTTCTAGATAGCTTTTTA
>JBDRGV010000004.1:0-2262 GCA_043817405.1 archaeon
GCAATCAAATCTTACCGATGTTGCACGTTCAGAAGTAGTGAAAGTTCTGTCTACATCTTGATAATCATAATCGTCTGTATCTACCTTCTTTGTTGGTTCTGTTATAATAGCAAGTTCCTGACGTTGATTATAAAAGGTACAGGTAGCAGGTTCTTCATGTTCTCTTGTATAGACACAAAACTCACTTTTTACAACTAATTGTTTCTTTTGTTTTGCCGTTGGTTCTTCACATGAGAAATCACCATCATCATATCTACTATCTCTTTGTCTGTGTATCCATTGTCCATGTGTATCTTTATAATATTCAGGATAATTTGTTTCAAACCAATTATTACAGGTTTTACATAAATGTTCTTCCATTTCTCTCTCCTTTCATTGTTTTTTTGTTAAATAAAATCATCTATCATTTTTATAACCTCTTCAACATTCACGTAATAATTACTACCATGATAATGTCCTTCAATTTTATTTATTCGATGGCTTATCACATTTCTTGCTCGTTCTTTAATTCCATCGGTAACATCATCAAATTGCTCTTGTTCTTCGATTGAATGAAATGATCTTGTACAGTTACCTCTTCTACATATTTCACAACTCATCCTTCACCTCCTGCCCAAATACTTTTTTAAGGTAATCCTCATCAAGAATAATATAGTTGGGCGCAAATGGCCCCTCATAAAAAGACGCAGTACGCTTCCCAAAAACCTCTCCCTTTTCCCACCAGAAAAATAATCGCTCTGTACTTGGGGGATAAGCTCTATGAAAATCCCATTCAAATGCTTTTAGCTTGAAAATTGGCTTAGCATTATGTTTATCTTCTCCCGATTTAAGTAGTTCTTTTTTCGTTTGATTTTTTATTTTGTTAAATTTTTTAAGAGTTAATTTCATTTTTCACCTCCTCTCCAAAATGAACAGCGGATAGTTTTATTAACTGACTTCCCATCCATTGTTGATTTTTCATTTACACATAATAAAAAAACACTGCCATCTCTCCATTCACAATTCCCACAATTTTCACTCATGGGATTTCGGGCTAGGAGTTCGATTTCAACGTCTTTTCGTTTTTTATGAAGTTTGTATTCTGTATTAAATCTTAAATCACTAAGTAACTCTTCGTTACTCATCACTTTTAATTCTTTTTTGTAGGTCATCTATTTTTCTTTTTAACGCTCTGATCACTTGACAAACTGCATAATCATTTACCCATTTTGGGTTTTTAATAAAAGTAAGCACTGTAGCCTCATCTCTATTGAGGTCATACAACATACCATCAGCAGGTTGTTTTATAAACTCGTCCAACGGCATTGTTTGTAGCCCCTCGATCCCGGCTACTACAATATTACCTTTTTTGTATTCTTCTAAAATTTTATCTTTTACTTTTGTTGTCATGTTAGCCTCCTTTTTATTCTATTTGAAAGAATTTTTCTATCATCCAATCATGAAAGTCATCTTGTTGGTTTTCTGCCTCCGTACATTCCAACGGACAAGCATCGGAACTTCGTTGCCAGAACTCATGTAAAAGATCAAATGGCTCTTTATCAATCGCCCATAATCCAACAGTAGCTTCTTTGTGATGTTTAAGTTCTTTTATTTCTGTGCAAAAATCTTGAATCTCGTCCTCGTACATTGAAGATAGTATCCTAATAAATTTATCTTTTTCAAATACTTGTACATGTGATCCAGATATATTGTATTCAGACTTGTCTAAAATTTCACATATTTTCATTTTAGCCTCCTTAATACTTTAAACTTTTTTTCAACCTTCTTTTTAATTCCTTTTTAGAAACTGATGCTTTTACCTTCTTAGGGCATTGCCCCATTTCGAAACTTCTGCATATATTTTGACCGTTCCCGGAGAATGGAACGAAACACTCAGTTATCAGTTTTTTACATCCAGAATCCCTTACAGAATATTCTTTCTTATCATATTTTACTGTTGCCATTACTTAGTTTTCTGGATTCACAACATCAAACTCTAATGCTTCATCTAGTTTGTCTAAAAAGATAGGATGTACTTTTGTATCTTCCATACTTTCTTTACACCACACGCCTGCTTTGCCATCTGTATATCCCCACTGAGAGTGCCAGTAGGCGATTTTCAGCGGACACTCGGAATGCCCCTCAGGGACTTTGAATTTCACTCCCCGTAAATTTTCAACTTTCGGTAAATCTTTTATTTTCATTGTTGACTTCCTATTTGTTTATCTCTGTAAAACTTTGTGCCTTCGATAAAGCCAAGTACTGATTCTTCTCTATCAGGTT
>JBDRGV010000005.1:0-9039 GCA_043817405.1 archaeon
CGAACGAATGAACAGCGGTAATTCTGTATTCATAAGATATCAATGTCTACATTGTTCAAATCACACAACAAAAGCAATAGGGCTTAGCGGTCTTAGCGCCATTTGAGAGTGATAGCTAAAGTTTATATACTTCTAAGATTACAGACTATTGTGGACTTCAACGAATCATACCAATCGGTTTATAGGTACTTCGATAGTTTAAACAACAACGAAAAAGTGGCATGGATGACAATTGCACTCGGAATGATCCTGCTTATAATAGGATTATTGCTTTTATAGAAAAGCTTATATAGTTGAGGAACATAAAGATATAATTAGGGGGTTTGAATATGGGACAACAAGAAGTATACGACTTTCTTACAAAAAACAAAGGTAAATGGTTTACCTCAAGAGAGATTTCTGCAAAATTAGGTGTATCAATAGGCTCAGTAACAATGTCCCTAAAGAAACTACGAAAAACAAACCTAATAAAATACAAGAATACAGGAAAAAGAAACACCTACGAATATAAAGTGTGATTTACTCTTTAAAAATATATAATTTTAAAACCGGATTAAATTTAGTATGTTCTGTGTTCACACTATATATTAATGTTTTAGGATTATCACAATGCAAAGAAGATTCAATAATTTTTAAATTAGAATTTTGTTCTAACTTGAATCGACCATCATAAAGACTATCTGAAAGTTCTTTAAAGTTGGAAGTTGTAGAATCAATAAGAATACTTTCAGCCTCAGCACATATATGATTTAAACTAACATTCTGAAGTAAGGGAATTTTATCCAAAGTATTAATTATAGATTGAAAAACAGGCATATCTACACCAACTGAAGCAAGTTTTTGATCTAAAAAATCTATGACGTTAGAATCTCCATTCATCTGCTTATCCGCGTAATCCTGTGCTAGTTTTTGCATATCCATTTTAAAGTTTGATTATTTCTCAGATAAGATTATAGCATCTAAGAGAACTTGTCTATCGTTATTTTCATGAACCATCCAGTTGAATCTGAAACCTTTCTCAACATTCATAGCTTCAACCACATCATTTTTAACATCAAAACTAGCCGGTTGATAATGAAGAACAAAAGGACTTAATAAAAACTGTCTGTATAAATCATGGTTATAATTTTCACGATTCAAACCACCCTTCATATTTTTGAGTTTCTCAGAAACATAAATCAAACCAATATTCTTACCAGGCATCAAACCAACTAATTTTAAATCAGGAATTTTATTCAAAGTATACAAAGTGTTCTGAAAAACAGGCATTTTAACACCTTGAGAATCAAGAGACTGTTGCAAATAATCAACGGCGTTAGTCTTAATATCTGCTCTGTTCGCATAGTCTTGTGCTAGTTTAAGTATATCCATTGTGAAAAACAGGAATAAAGAAATGTATTTAAAGGTTTAGTCCATATAATGAAAAACTATTTCTTAAAACCAAGCATTTCTTGAGCCTCAACAGTCATAGATTTTATTTTATCATAGCTAATTTTTGTATGATCATAGACTTTTTTATTCTCTTCAGAGTAATCAAGCAACCAAAGAAAACGTTTGTCAAGAAACTTCCACGGGCTATTTAGTTTTACTTCTGAAGGTAATGATTCAAGTTCTTTAATATATTTGACTAAACCTTCTCTTCCATCAAAATCAAGTAAAAATGTAGGTTGATATTCTCCTTTAACTCGTGGAGAAGAACTGGATGACTTCATAGCAATCGATAAATCATAAAAATTAAAATCATCAGGTAAATTCATTTCAAAATACAAATTTGTTGAATTAATTGACTTGTTAATTAAAGTAAAACTCTCACCTGTAAGCAAGAGTCCAAGATCTTTCCTAATCCAACATTTATAAGTTTCATTACCCTGTTCAGTTTTAAAATTATAAGCAAGGACTTCTTTAAAACCATTTTGTTCAACTAGAGCATCAAAATAAACCCAAGGCATACTCATATAAGTATCACCAGACAATAAAGCTTCAGTTTCTTTACGATCAACATTCATAATCTGAAGTGCAAGAGCAAGACCGTTTTCTTTTTTGTTAAAATTATGATAATCATAATTACCAGTCAGAATTTCTGCAGATAAAAGAGTATCTCCAGTCTCTTCTAAAGCAACCATTGCAACTCTTACTCTAAATTGTTCATCAGACTCATCAAACATTGGATAAACACTGTATCTTTTAGCATATTTCTCTAATTGGGAATCTTTTTCTTCGGATTTGTCATCAGTCATATTCAAAAACCTCCAGTTTTTGGATATACAAAAAAAATTGAGTTTTTGTACATAAGAAAAAGGAAATAATTGACATTTATAAAGGTTTTGTCACTAAATAGTAATTACTCAACTTTCTTGGTTCTAATGAAAAACTATAAATATAAATACCTAAACATTAAACTTAGTTAAAATGAGATTATTATGCATACACTCGGATTTTATTGAATATGAAGCTAAGAAAGCAGCCATTAAGACTCCTGAAAACATAACAAACAAGAAAGGTCGGATGGAAGAATGCCTGACAGTCTTCACAGCAGTCGAAAGTATCGATGAAAACAATCCTGAGGAAACAGTTAAAAAAGCGACTGAAGAAATCCAAAAAAACATGGTCAATGTCAAGACTAAAAACGTCATGATATATCCCTACGCACATCTAAGTTCTGACTTAGCAAAAATCGAACCAGCCATTAAAATCCTAAAACAACTGGAAGCAAAACTCAAAGCAAAGAAGCTGACAGTTAAAAGATCACCTTTCGGATGGTACAAATCATTCAAGATATCCTGCAAAGGACATCCATTATCAGAATTATCAAGTCAAATTGTAGTCGCAGGCGGCGAAGAAAAAGAAACAGTTTCCAAAGCTTTGAAAGCAGAGAAAAAACTAAAGAGCTACTGGTATATTATGGACGAGAAAGGCAATCTCAATGATATAGACAAGTTTAATTTCAAAAAACATCCTAAACTAAAAATATTCTCTCACTACGAAAAAGACAAAGACCGAACTGCATCTGTAGAACCGGCACATATTGCTATTATGAAAAGACTGGAGCTGGTGGACTACGAACCAGGATCAGATTCTGGAAACCTAAGATTTTACCCAAAAGGACGATTCATAAAAAAACTAATGGAAGAATTCGTAAATGACAGTGTTGCAGCATACGGCGGACTAGAAGTTGAAACACCAATAATGTATGATATGAAACATCCAACGCTAGAAAGATATCTAAACAAATTTCCTGCAAGACAATATCAAATCGAGAGCGATAAAAAGAATTTCTTCCTAAGATTCGCAGCTTGCTTCGGACAATTTTTAATCGCAAAAGACGCAGTCATCTCGTACAAAAACATGCCTTTGAAATTATATGAATTAACAAGGTACAGTTTCAGAAGAGAGCAAAGCGGAGAACTATCAGGTTTAAGAAGATTAAGAGCATTTACAATGCCAGATGTACACGCATTATGTGCAGGCATGGAACAAGCAAAAGAAGAATATAAGAAAAGATTAGATTTATGCATCGATGTACAAACAGGATTAGGATTTTCAATGGATGATCTGGAAATGGGATTAAGAATCACAAAAGAATTCTACGAAGAAAACAAACCATTGGTCAAATATATTATGAACAGATTAAAAAAGCCAATTCTTGTTGAGATGTGGGATGAAAGAAAATTCTACTTCATACTAAAATACGAATTCAACTTCATAGATTCAGTGAACAAAGCAGCCGCTCTAGCAACGGATCAAATAGACATTGAAAATGGAGAAAGATATAATATACTATATACTGATAAAGACAGCAAGAAAAAACATCCAATAATACTACATTGTTCACCAAGCGGCGCGATCGAAAGAGTGATGTACGCAATGTTAGAAAAACAAGCTGAGAAAATAACAAAAGGAGAAGTGCCTGCAATACCATTATGGCTCGCGCCAACACAGGTAAGAATCATACCAGTTGCAAACAATCAACATTTGAAAGCGAGCTTGAAAATCTGCGAAGAACTACAAAAAAACAATATCAGAGCAGATGTTGATGACCGTGAAGAAACACTTGGAAAGAAAATAAGGAAAGCATCAACCGAATGGACGCCATACATCATAGTCATAGGTGACAAAGAAATCAAATCAGGAAAACTAGAAACAAGAGTTAGAGGACAAGAAAAAACAAAACTGTTTACCAAAGATCAACTAATAAAAGAAATACAAGGCTTAACAAAAGGATTCCCATACAAACCATTACCACTACCAACTGAATTAAGCAAAAGACCAATATTTAGTTCTTTCAATTCTTAATAGAATTATAAATCGACATCTATATTTTGAACGAACTCATGAGATAATCGTTCTACTTCTTCCATTGTAGGAATAGGTTTATTATAATCCTGAGCCTTTCTGTCTAGAATATCAAGGTTTTCTAACCAATTGTTTTTCCAATGCCAAATATCTCTAGGTGTTTCTCTAGGATTAGGCGGATTAAACAGATACACTTCAATATTAGTTATTGCAGTTCCATAGTCAGCTTGATGAGCATATAACAAATCTCCTTTGAAACAAGTGTAAATTTCTAAAACATCGGAGCCTCTGAGATTAGAATCATCTTTTCTTTTATGTTCGCTAGAAACATATTTAATTTTCAAACCATGTTTGTTCATGGTTCTCGTGGTTCTTCTTAAAGTATTATGACTGCTTCCATCAGAATTGTTGAGTTTATCTGTTTTACCAAATACAGCCACTGTATTGAAAGCTTTTCTGCCTATTTCTCGATCCAAAGCTTCTTTCTGCAATAATTCATCTAAAGTATTAATCATAGAAATTTATAAAGAATTTAGTAGTATAAATATTTTCTTATCTGAAAGTTAGAACAACTACTTTTTCTTTTTACTATTGGCTTCTTCAAAGGCCTTATCATAGATTTCTTCAGATTCATCATCATCAACCTTTTTTTTCTTAGGATCTTCGTCGTAGCCAGCCATGAAAGCTTCTTCTTCAGGACTTATTTCATCATCCTCAACAAGCTCTTCTCTATCCTCATCGTTGTACACTGATTCAAATTCGTCCGAGTATTCATCGTCATTAGCCATCTCGCTGTGTTTCTGAAATAAGTGGTTTATAAAAGTTTCGTTTTTTTGACGAAACTGCAAAAAAAGTGTTTTAATTTTTGCTAGTTTCGTTTTTTGAAGAAAAACAAACTTCAAAAACATTTTTTTGTTTTTGTTAAGTTTCGTTTTTTGGAAATTTATTTTCAATTTCCAAATTCAAAAATATTTAATTTTTGTTTTTTTGAAGAAAAACAAATTTTAAATACTAGTTGCATTCTAACAGATTGAATGCCACACAGAGGAATAGAGACGCATCTCGCAGAGACGTGCACTAATTGCGGAATTGATCATGATCAGAAGTTCACTTCTAAGTTTGACCCTTACTCAACATTCACACATTACTTAACAAAAATATGCGATTGTGGTTATGAAATTCATTTTAGAGTAACGGATGGGTCAGGAATCAGATAGGTCTATAAAAAACATTTCTCAAAGTAAACCCTGCAATAGATTTTCCAAAACTTAAAGGGTTATTGTACTCGGTGTGAAGTTCAAAGTTCTCATTCTCAATGCTTTGTTTTAAACTCTTAATCAAATTATCTCCGCTACTAAAATCCAGTAACTCTTCGTAGAAAACAGTGCCTGCAAGTCCTGTTTCTGAAATAACATAATGACTATCGGAATTAGCCAAACCAGGTAAACCATATTTCTTGGCAGTTCTTTTGGCCAGTATGTTGCTACCAACCATTGATTTGCCAAACCAAGTGTTCTGAGCATTAAAAGTTTCAATGGCAGTACATTTTTTAGCATAATGAATTATTTCTTCCTCATCCTCATTGTTTGGCAGTCCAAACAAACCATCTTGCAGAGATTTATGCAAAGAATAGGGATGTGCAATGAAAGAAAACCCTCCTTGATCACTTATTTCTGCAAGTAAGGAATCAATGTCAATGTATGAATTAAAGCTTTCTTCACAGCCAACAGCTACGACTTCAATATTTTTTTTAGTCATGATTTCTTGGCTTCTAATGACATATAATACATCGTCATGGGTTTTAATCTTAACTAGTTTATTATCTGTGAATACATCGTACTCAGGACCAAGATCTTGAACATGTTTCTTGAAATCATCAAAATCAATCAACGCAGACGCATGGTATGGAAGACCTCTGCCGGTTATGCCAACAATGTCAACTTTTTTCATCAAATCATCAACCAATTTTTCAATGCCAGATTTAGGTAAAGAGAAGTGAACATGTAGATCTGCTAGAAGTTTTCCTTCCTGTTCTTTGTAACTCTGATCAGAAAACCAACCACTCATAACTTTAGGAACTTCCTTAACTAAATCCATAACATAATGCCTTTTAATGGGTGCAAATGCATTAAAGCCAACATATGTAACAAATACCGCAGTAGTTAAAATGTTCATCAATTTATTCATAAAACTTTAGGATTAAAAAGAAGTTTATAAAGATAGACTAGATTAATCCAATTTAGTAACTTTAGAATGCTTTCTGAAGCTCAGAACTTTTTGAGTTCTGAATGCATAAATTTGATGATTTATGCAGTTCAAAAATCATTCGATTTTTGTAATAATAATTGGTTTATCCAATACTAAAACTGAATGCTCTGCCTGACTAATAAACCCATGTTTCACATCCGGTAAAGGTGGATAACCTCTAATAATATTTGCATTGAGAAGTTCTTTAATGCCAAACTTTGTTTTGCCAACACCGTGTTTTCTGGTAAGCCACCTCAAAGCAAAAGGCAAATTATTGTAGGTTTCGATGTCTTTTAGAATAGTTCTTGCAAACTGGCTTCTAATGGGTTTTTTTGCAATCTGCATGAAAACAGTCGGAATTCCACTCTCATAAATCATACCTGCACCTTTGCTGGCAAAAGGTTCTATTGCAATACTCATGCCTTCTTGTAAAGTTTGATCGTTTCCAGTGTCAAAGTTAGGAATAGATGGTGAGCCATGAATAATATAACGACCAATACCATGACCTGAAAGGTTTTTCACAGGTGCGAAATCATATTTTTGAATCGCGTCTTGAATAGCTCTACCAAGCTCTGAAATCTTAGTTCCAGGTTTAACTAATTTTAAAGCAGCATTAACAGCATCTCTTGAAGCCTGAACTAATTCTTTATTACCACCTAAATCAATGGAAACAGCATTATCAGAAACATATCCATCAACAATAGCTCCACAATCAAGTTTAACAACGTCACCTTCTTCGTAAACCGACTCATCGTCTTCCTCAGGACAATAATGAGCTGCTATATCATTTCTGGAAGTTTGAGCAGGAAAAGCCATATCTCCGCCCAATTCTTGAATCTTTTTTTCAACAGCATCGCAAACATCCAAAAGCTTCACACCTGGCTTTATCATCTTAGCACCATACTGCAAAGCAGTGGCTGCAATCCTACCAGATTCTTTGTATTTTTGAATTACTTCTTTGTCCATAAAGTAAATTATAAAGAAATAGTATATAAAGTTTTAGAAAAAAATTATCCTTTGATGTAAAGTTTGGTTTTTCTTCTCTCTCTCATTTCATCATCAGTATATGCTTTGAAAGTATCAACACATGTAAGAGTGAAATTTTCTGCATCAGTTATGCCTACATTTCTTTCAGAATTTAAATCATAGAAGAAATAACCATAAGTTTTGAAAACATTCTTATTAAAATATGTTGTAGAATCTGGAATTTGAAACCTATATGTTTCACGAAGATCATATTTTGAAGCCAATTCATAAATACCTTCAACTTGATGTTTTATATCTACTGAAGGAGTGTATGTTTTTTCATTCACAATCATTCCTGCTATATAACCTAGTGTACCATAAACTGCTAATTTTATTCCAAACACAATAGTTTTTGCTATCTTTTCTACTTCCTTTTCTGACGCCATAAATAAACCTCATTAAGCAAATGCTGCCATAATTGTTCCGAAGATAATCAACATTCCAATAACATTGAAAATAACTTCATAAAGGAATCTTTTTAGTTTTTGTATGTTCATTTTATTTCTCCTCTAATTTGTTATATTGTTCCATTGCGTTTTCTAGGAAATTAGGTATTTCTTTTGCGCAAGCTTTAATATGATTATCAAGAGTATCATAGATTTCAAATCTGGGTTCTTGTGTTTTTAGAGTGGATTTTAAATCGTTTAAAGATTTTGAAAATAGATCATTATAGTCTTTAACAGTTACTTCAACAAAGTTTTTACCACCAACAATTTCTTTACCTCTAACAATAAAATAAGGTCTTTCTCTCAGATGGCCTTTCAATATATTTGTATCTTGAAATTCAAATGGAGTGGCAGTTAAATAAGTATCTTCTTCAGATAGATAGACTGCTATATTGAAATTTTTATCACGTTCAAAATCTATTAATGTTCCGCCTTTAATGCCAACTTTGTATAGTTTCATTTTATTCACCTCTAGTATATTATTGCCACCAAAACCCTTCTAATTTGTTCGAATCGAACTCTCCCGGGGTCTGATGACGGGTTATTGTCACCTTTCATTACGAAATATGTTCCTAGTTCATCCTGTCCTTTGTATACAACTCTGTGTATGATTGTTCCATCTGCGAACTCTGATTCGTATGAAACAATGTCTCCGACATTAATTTCATCTTCTGATTCTGGAACTATTTCTATTGCGTTTGATGTTTCATCAAATATAGGATCCATAGAATTTGTGTTTGTGAATGTAGCCCATTCAGCGTTTTTTAGGTCGATGATTATTCTGTCGCTGTAGACTTCAATTTGATTTTCTTTTATCCAGTCAGATGGAGAATCTCTTTCGGGTGAAGAATCGAAAGATAATGGGTTAATTAAGTCGACGATTTCACTTCCTTTCTCCATTATAGAGAATGCTGTAGGAATATTGTCGTCATGATTTATGGGGCCTATTGCGGCTCCAGCTAGCACGCCGGCAAGAAATATGCACATCGCACCCAAAAAACCCATTATTTTTCTACTCATGAGTGAT
>JBDRGV010000006.1:0-19633 GCA_043817405.1 archaeon
TTGCTTACTAGCAGGTATTTTTGAAAACGCATCTATTCTTGACAATAGTGAGATATACACATTTGATGGAAAAATAAGTGAGCATGAAGGAAAAGTTCCTGGAACAAATATAGAGATAATACCAACTCCAGGACACGACGCATCTCACTGTTCGGTTGTTGTTGACACTTCATTAGGTAGAATAGTTATTGCTGCAGATGTAATCTGGTGGCCAGACGACGAAGAACAGAAAACAGACGTTAAAAGCATAATGAAACGAAAAGACCCATATGTGAGAAATGAAAAAGAATTAAATGAAAGCAGAAAGAAAGTTCTAGAAATAGCAGATTATATAATACCAGGACACGGGAAGATGTTTAAAGTTGAGAAGTGAAGAGAAGGGAGTTTAGAAAATTGTTTGGGAGATTATTCATGTTTTTTTGGGAAATATCATTAAGAACTAAAAATTTTTAAACAAAGAATAATTTCTCATTCTTATGCATTATGAAGATAAGAAAAAAAAGGTTTTAGAATATATTAAAGAAAAAGCCGATAAAGAAGATTGGCTTTTATTGGCCGAACCCTCAATAAAACAACATTTTGTATCTTCAGATATTACAAAAGATGAAATAAATAATATTCTAATAGAACTAAAAAAGAAAAATATTATTTCAAAGAGTTTGAATTTTGATGTTTATATTCCGAAAGAAGGAAAGTTTATTTACATAAAAAAACTTAAAAAATTTAGGTTTAGTTTTTTTGAATGGCCATATATTATTAGTTTATTTTTGTGTGTCTCTATAGTTGGAGCAATATTTGGAGCACTATATGCTGCAACACCGGAAACTGGAGAACTGTTAATAGGAATATTTCTTTTAGGTTTTCTAATTATAGTCTTTGGAACAATTTTTCTTGGAAGAACTATTGATTTTTTGGCTGAAATTATTTTTATGAAATATCCACTTATAAAATCATATAGTTTTGTTTATATTCCAATGATAATTATTGGTTTTGTGTCTTTTTTTATAATAAGATTATGGACTTGGTTTAAACACGTTCCTTTAGAAACTGGACATATAATTGCCATTCTATCAATTGCAGTTCTTGGCGGAGCTGCTGTTGCAACCATTATTTATATGAAAAAAAAAGAATAATGATTTTATAATAAAAAAATCTGAGTTAAGTTTTGTTTTTGTATATTTTTTCTTCTAATTAATCCAAAAATTATTGAGTTTAATATAGTGGTTGCTATTAAACTCTCGAAACGAAGTTTTCCGAAGAAGTTTATTTTTAAGAAAATGTATATGCGAGATAAACTCCGAAAGCAATTAATAATCCAATAGCTATTAGTGCTTCAACCCACCATATTTCTTGTTTTGGATTGACTTTTTTTGAGATTATTTGTGCTAATCTTAGTATTAATCCACCAACAACTCCTGCTACAACCCCGCTGTACATATATCCTGCAGTTTCTAATGACATATTATAGTAAAAACTGATAATTATAAAAATTTATCTAATTCATGTTAATATAGTCCCTCTTCTTTTCTGTGTAAAGCTTTATATATAAATCTGGATTACCTTTAGTGTTTTAATGGAGGTATTGGAATGTCATTGGGATGTGGAGAAGGTAAAGAAGTAATAAGAGGCGACTTTTCGTTTGTGTATAGGTTAGGATCCAATGAAGATGGATTGGTTTTCCCTGATGATGCAAAAGATATTGTTCCACGAAACTCCGCGGTTTGTTCTCAACATTTAGAAACCATTCCACAATCAAAATTTCTAAGTACTCCAACTGGGATTGATGGTATTGTTTATGGTGTTACATCTGGTTCTGGAAATAGTCTTTATGGTGGTGAATCAGTTTCATTTATTGGTTTAGAATCTGGAAATGAATACAAGTATTTAACATCAGAAACTATTAAACAATATCTTCCGAATATTCTGAAAATGATTGGGGAAGATTAAGTTTTTAATAATATTATAGAACTATAGAATTACTTTCTTGAACTTCTGTTCTCTTCGGTTCTTTGCATTACTAGGATGTCTTCGGTTGTTATTTTTAGTTTTTTTCTGATTTTCTTTTCTACTTCTTGTTCTTTTTCTTTTAGGGTTTTGTTTTTCTTTTCTTGTTCTAGTTCTTCGATTTCAACATCGTTTTTCTTCAGAGTATCTTTTAACTGGTTTAGGAATTGTAGTTTTGCTTTTAATTCGTCGTTGACTTCAGTGTATTTTTGTTTTTCTATTAAGAATTGGTTTCTTATTTCTTCTTCTTTCTTTTTCAGCAAATCAATTTCTTTTGAGTTCTCGATTAGTCGTTCGTGGAACTCTTGACTGCCTCTTGCTTGGCTCTGTATGCCTTTGTGAATCCTGTTGGCTTCTTTTTTTATATGGTTTACTTCTCGAGTTTTTTCTTTGATAATATTTATTTCTTCTGTAACACCTTTGACTTCATTATATCTCTTTTTCAGATTATTTATATCCTTCATAATTTTTTGTTCTTTTTCAAAACTCACTGCTTCGGTTTCAATTTTAAACTCTAATTCGTCCATTTGTTTTTTCAAAGCTTCAGGTCGATCTCTACTTTGGTGTTTGTCGACACTATGTTTAAATTTATCTTTCAATAATTGGAGTTCTTTAAAACTGTTAGAAATATTTTTGTTGAGCTCGTCTCTTTTGAATTTAGCATTCCTAACTTCTTTCGTAAGACTATTTCTTTTTTCCTTTGATCCTCTTACTTCAGAAATTTTGTTTTTTATTTCATGACCTATGGCAGTCCTTTTCTTAAACCAATTTTCTTTATCAGCATTTAACTTGCTGAGTTTGGCTTTTAATTGTCGGACTTCTTCTCTTGCGAGTTTTAGGTCATTTAATGATTGGTTTGTTTCGGTTTTGCTCAACATGTTATATCACTTGTATAAATTAAAAAAAATAAAATTATTGAAAAAAATTTAACCGAATAAAGCGCCAAGTCCTTGTGCTGCTTGTTCTTCAGTTTTCTCGTCTTCTTTTGGTTTCTCTTCTTTTGCTGCGGCTGCTGGTGCGTTTCCAGCTGGTGCTGCTGCGGCTGCTGGAGCTACTGCTGCGCTTTTAATTGCGTCGTCAATATTGACACCTTCTAGAGCTGCTACAAGAGCTTTTATTCGTGCTGAGTCAGCCTTGACACCGGCTGCTTCTAGTACTTTTTTCATTGAAGCTTCATCAACTTTATTACCTGCTTTGTGCAGGAGCATTGCTGCGTATACATATTCCATTTTATTTTACCTCATGATTTATTTTGATTTTGATTGTTGTTTTTTAGGTTTTTTTTCTTTAGGAGCTTCTTTTTTAGTTTTTGGCTCTTTCTCTTTTTTAACCTTAGTTTCTGTTTCTTCCTTCACTTCTTCGCTCTTCTCTTCTTCTTTAGCTGGTTCTTCTTTTACTTCTTCAACTTTAGGTGCTTCTTCTACTGGTTTTTCTGTAGGTTCTGCAGGTTTGTCTTCTTCTTTTGGAGCTTCCTCTATTTTGGCTTCTTCTTGAACTGGCAGTTCAGTCTCTGACTGAACTCCAGAAGACTTCTCTTCTGGTTTCTTAATGTCTAATTTTGAATTTAGACTGTCTGCTTGACTCTCTGCTTTTGCTAGTAATGTTCCAACTGTTTCATCCGTTAGTATATCTGCTTCTTTTGTGAGTGCTCTGCTTTCTGAAGCTGCTATTTGTATTAATAATCTAATTGTTTCTGTTGTTGGATAACCTGCGTTAATTGCAAGATTGAATGCCATTGCGGCTGCGGTTTCAAAGTTTTTCCTGTAGGCGTCTTCATCTATGTCAAGCACGTCTTTAGTCATTATTTCCTTATTTTCGTATACTGCGACTAAATTCAAACCTATTTCCATTGGTTCAATGCCTAATCTTGTAAGTAAGCCTGCTAGTTTAGCGTTTACAATGTCTCCTTCTTTTGCAACTACACAGTCTTTTTTAATGGCAATTTTTCCGTCTTCAATACCGGTCATGATTTTATAGGCGCCCAGTTCTCCAATAACTGGTCCTGGACTGAAACTAGTTTTTCCGGCTGGAACAATGATGTCGTTTGGAGCTGTTTGTCCTGCTCCAATTGGTGCTTTTGATTTGTTTTTCTTAAGTGTTGAGAACAATGAAAAAGGGTTTTCTTTTGTAAATAACAATGCTGGCATGCCTTTCAGGTGGTCTTTTAATTTGCCGATGTCTGGTTTGGTGCTGTTTTCAATGGCGAGTTTAATAAGTCTTTTCTTGGTCATTCTAAGTTCGACTTTTCCTCTAAGATTTTCCCTCATTTTTTGTAGCTGTTTTGTAGGGAGGTTTTTCATGTTCACGACTCCAATAATTGGATATTCATCTAATAATCTCGTGAATTCCTTTACGCTCTCTTTTTTGTATTTAGCTACGTGTGCCATTATAGTTTCACCGGTTTACTCATTGTGAATTTTATGAATACATCATTGATATTGTTTTTTTCTTTAGGTAAATGATGTACTAATTGATCATAAGTGTAAAGAAGGTTTTCTACCAGGTCATCTACTGGTTGGTCTTCTTTTCCAACCATTACATGAACAACAGGTTCTTTTTTAGCAACCAGATGTACTGTGTGTTGTAGTTTCTCGTACAAAGGTTTGATTTGAGGGTTTGCAGCGATGATTGCTCCTACTTTTGGGTTTGGCATTTTTCCTCTTGGCCCTAGTGTTTGACCAAATGTTGAAGCTACCTGTGCCATTAAACTACCCTGTGCTATGAAGAAATCGTATTTTCTAGCCAATGCTTTGGCCTTTCTCTTTTCTTTAAATGATGGGAATTGACTTGATTCTATTGTTTCGTCACATACTTTTCTACATTCATTTGCTAGTTCTGTGCCTACTAAAGCGCAAACTTTCATCTTTTTGTTAATTGGATGCTGTAAATTGACAAAGAAATCTACTTGGTCGTCAGGATTTTTAAGGTTTAAATCTTTAAGTGTTACTATTAAGTCAACTGATTGAGAGAAATTTCTCTTTTTAGAATCTTTCTTTAACTTTTCCAATGCTTGTAATATGCTTTTTTTATCCATTCGATCCCTCCTACATAAAGTAGTATGTACGGGTATGTTGATGGAAATATAGACTATTTATAAAGCTTACTAAAATCTATAATTTTAGAACAACAAAGCTATACGTTTTGTGTCTCAAAGACTAACTGTCTTTGCGAGTTCAAAAAATCTTTGATTTTTGTTAATTACTGTTTATGATTGTTTTTTAGTTGACTTTTTTGTTCTGTTTATTTCGTAATTTACGTGTTTTCTTAATTGAATTAAGTTTTCGAGATATGTGTCTTCTTTGCTTCCCTGACCATCATTTATAACCTCAAGTTCATTCGCTATAGCTTCTAAATTATCCCATCTTGCTTCTAATTCTAAGTCTCTGATGCTTGTGGACTCGATAAACTCTTCATATCTCATGAAGTTCTTCTTAGCTTCTTCAAATGAATCGTTTCCTGTATGAAATATACAAACTTCATTGCCATAATGAGAGGATTCTGCAATTTTATATCCTAAGAACTTTCCCAACCCAGCAATTAACTCATCTGAAACTTTCTCTCCAAAATAAACCATTATTTGATTTTCGGCTGGTCTTGGTTTGTATTCCATTTAGAAAGGGAATGAGTTGTTGTTTATTAATCTTAATAAAAAAGGCGCCACGGCCCGGACTTTCAGTACGAACACTCATTACGTACGACTTTATGTCGTACTGACATTAGCCGTTGACGAGTATTCGTCATTTGAACCGGGAATTCCCGAAGGAACAAGCTTTCCAAGCTTGCGCATTACCAGGTTGTGCCACCGTGGCTTGATGTTGAGAAAAAATTGTGGTTTTATAAGTTTATCGTTGAATAACTTTGTTATTCCTCGCCCGAAGGGAAGAAGTTAGGTGTCGACGGACGATATCGTCGTTTTAAAAAATTATCGTTAAAGAACTATGTGTATCTCTGCATATTCAGGTATGATCTTACTTCGTCGTAGGCTGTGTTTGTTATTGTTATTAGTTCGGATTTTGCTTCTGAGATGTATCCTTTGTAGATGAATTTGTCAACGAGCATTCTTATCATGTAGTAGAATGGTTTTGTTTCCCATGCACTTTCGTAATCTGTGATTATGTATGCTGAGAATTTTACTTCTACGAGTCCATTAAACATTTTCTTTTTCAAGCCTTTGTTTTCTATTTCGACTTCTTTTAATTTGTAGCCTACTATTTGGATTTTTACTTCTACTTTTACATAGTCTGAGAGTTTTTTGTAGGGTCTCAGGTCTAGAACTATTTGTTTTGAATCTTTGTATACATGTTCGGAGTTTTTGAATTCTTTTTTATCAAATCCGTGTTCTCTGAATAATTGATCTATTACGGTGTATAGTTCTCTTGGTTCGAATAATCCTTTGTATTCGAGTGTTCTTCCGTCAATTACAGTTAGTCTTTCTGCCAAAAAATCACCTTAGTTCATTTTGGAGTTTCGAACAAGTTCGAAACTGCCATATTTTATCACTAGTAAGCATGTGTATCAGTTTCCATTTTTAAAAACTTTTTTATTTCGTGTTCTAGTTCTAGAGTTTGATATTCTTGCACATCAATATGCAGTAGTTCGTGTTGTCTTTTCATGACCCAATCGTAAAATTTTCCCATTATTTCTTTTCCTGGTGAGCCTGTGAATGTGTTTTGCCAGTCAAATTCTACTTTTGAAGTTATTTCGATTGAGAATCGACCAGAGTTCATTTTCTTCTTTTCCCCGTCTACAACAACTTCGTGTTCGGCCATATCCCATCCGTGCAGGAATAATTCCATAATTATTCTTGTGTAAGAGGTTTCTTTTCTTTTACCGGTGACTTTGAATTTAACTTCGTTTCCGTTTGGTCCTAGTTTTTTTTCTTTGTATTGATTTTCTTGGGTGACATAATGTTTGTTTTTCATCCAATTAACCATTAACTTGTATAATCCATCCCAGTCAAATGGTCCTTTATATTTGACATATGCTCTTCCGCAGGTTTCTGTTCTAGACATGTTCAAAAATTCTCCATAATTTTTGGATATCTAAAAATATATTTTTAGACATATTACTACTCTGAGAAATAGTATATATAAAACTTTTGGTGAGAATTTAGTTTATGACATTAATAAATAGTGTTTATTTTGGAGTAAACTAAATTCCAAAAATTGAAATTTTTGTTTTGTTAACAAATTAACAATTTCAACGATTTATCGTTGTTAAGAACCTATCTTAATCTTATTGCTTCTAGATTTCTTGGTGCGATTGTTTCTATTCTGTAGACTTTATGTATTGATCTTGCCAAATCTAGGCATCTGCTTGCTTCTCCATGGTTCACGATGACTTTTTTTGGTTTAGGGGTGCATCTGTTCACGAAATTCATTAGTTCACGTCTGTCTGAGTGTCCTGTGATTTCTAGTTTGTGGATTTCTAATTTCAAGCTTACCATTTCGTTTTTAGAACCGTTTTTGAAGTTAATGTCTTTGACGCCCTGTAGTATGCTTCGTCCCATGCTTCCTTCTCCCTGGTAGCAGGTGAATATTAGTGAGTTGTTCTTGTTTTCTCCTAGTTGTTTCAGGTACTCTACGGATGGTCCTCCCACTAGCATTCCTGATGTTGCCAGTATGATGCATGGTCCTCCTTCTTCTATTACTTCATCTCTTTCTTTTTTACTTCCGACTCTTATTATGTTTTTTTGCAAGAATGGATTATTGTCTTTGTGGAATATTTGTTCTCTTACTGTGTTGTTTAGGAATTCTGGGTATGCGGTGTGTATTGCAGTTATATCCCATACCATTCCATCGATGAATATTGGAACTTCATCCATTGTTTTTTCTCTGATCATTTTTTCGATTAATGCAATTATTTCCTGTGCCCTTCCAGATCCCAGTACTGGCATCAGAACTTTTCCTTTTCTTGCAATAGTTGTTTTTACAATTTCCCCTAAGATTTTGTCTTGTTCGTGTGGGTTTTGCATTACTGAGTCTTTGGCTCCGTAGGTGCTTTCTATCATAAGGGTTTCTAGTCTTGGAAAATGCGTGTGTGCAGGGCTTAATAGGTTTGTTTTAGCGTATTTTAGGTCTCCGGTGTATAGAAAGTTATGAAGTCCGTTTCCTATGTGCATGTGTATCATTGCGCTTCCCAGTATGTGTCCTGCGTTGTACAATGTTATTCTGATGTCTGGTGTAATGTCTGTTACCTCACCGTATTCCAGTGTGATTGTGTGTTTGACTGTTTCTTTGACATCTTCAGTTGTGTAAATTGCATCTTTTGCATCTCCTCTTTGAATTTTAATCAAGTCCAGTTGTAGAAGTGCCGATACATCCCTTGTTGGTTTTGTACAGTAGACTGGTCCTCTGTACCCATATTTGAACAGTAGTGGTACTAGACCTGAGTGGTCTATGTGTGAGTGTGATACTATTACTGCATCTAATTCTTTTATGTCAAATTCTGGTGCTTCTAGATGTGGGTATGGTTCTTTTGTTGATGCCACGTCTATTCCGCAGTCCAGCATGATTCTGGATTCCGGTGTTTGTAGTAGCATGCATGATCTTCCTACTTGTCTACCTGATCCTAGGAATGATAGTCTTATCCACTCTTCTTTTTTACCTCTTAACCAGCCGTTGTAGATTCTTTCTCCTGTTTTGTGTAAGAATTTCTTTCTGTAATCAGAGTTTTGATACAGAACCGATCTGATATTCTCTATTAATTCGCTTCTGATGGATGGTTTTCTTTTGATTATTGGTACCCAGAATGTTTCTTCTTTGATTTGTTGCAGTAGGTCTCCTTGTTTTCCGATTGCTGATCCTGGTTTTTCTACTTCTATTATAACTATTGATCTTTGTGTGTCAAAGATGATTTTGTCTATTCCTGCTTCTTTGCCAACGATTTTTCTTATTAATTTCTCGGCTTTATCTTCACTTAATGAAATTGACGGGTCTGGTCTTAGTTCTATTCTTTTTTTGATTTTATTAACTATTTCTTTGACTTTTCCTTTGTCATCTTTGAAGAATTCTTTGTCCTTTGTATATAGGACTATGTTTGCGCCTTCGTAACTGGCGTCGCTTATCTTATCTTCCGGTAAATCTTTTAATATTTCTTTTAAAATCTCGGACATGTTTAAAAACCTCCTTAAAAGGTTAAGAAAATTATTATTATTCTTAAGCTATTCTTGTATTTATTCTTTTGTGTAATGCTTGTCTCACGCCTTTTTTGTCAATTACAAAAATATCTATTCCTTCTCCTGAAGCAGAATCTCTTTGTATTGCTGCGTTTAAAGCTTTAACTACGAGATTTATTCCTTCTTCTTCGCTCATTAATTCCTTATAACTTGATTCTAGAACTCCGTATGCCATGACGCTTCCAGATCCGCTTGATACAAAATCGCTTATGTCTGCGATTGATCCGTCTGGGTAGATATCAAACAAGTATTTGCTTGAATCATATCCGCCTACTATGAAATGACTGATTCCTGGTATCATTGACATCTTTCTGATGTTTGAGTATACCATTCCTGCTAGTAGGTTTGCTCCGTCTTTTACGCTTGGTTTTGATTTTGTTCTTATTTCTTTTAATTTTAGTTCTGCTTTGATTAGTTTTATGAGCATTTGTATATCAGAAACAGTTCCGGCGGTTGTTAGTGCCATTTGGTCGTTTATTGGTACAACTTTTTTTACGTCTTTGTTGGCTATGAAATTACCTGCCGTGGCTCTTTTATCTGCACCTAGGATTATACAATCTTTACATACGATTCCTACTGTTGTGGTGCCTGTTTCTAAGGTTTTATTCATAATTTAATCACCCTTCTTAAATATATTTAAGAACTAACTATAGTTTTTATGAATTAGGTTTTATTTAAAAAGCTTTTGTTTTTTCGGAATTTTCTCAAAATTTCGAAATTCAAGAACTTTGTTCTTGTTTTTTTGTAAAATCCTTTTCGAATTTTGCAACAACAAAGAATTATTTTCTTTGTGTGTCAGAATTTTTAATTCTGAACAATTCAAAAGCTAAAAGCTTTTGTTTTTTGTAAATTTATTGTTTAAAGAGAAGGTTCTTCTCTTTTGATGCTTATTCGATTAAAGTTTCTGCTTGCTCGAGGTAATCCGTTATATAGTCTCATTATTTTATCTTCTAATGGGGTAAATAAATCACATATTAGTTTATGTCGCATTCCATATTGTAGTTTGTTCCATGCTAATTCTTCGAATCTATCTCTATACCCTATTGCTGGTTTTGTACTGACTAATTCACCTTCTCTAATAATCATGCTTCCTGCAATACTAGCTTCTTTAAATTCTAGTTTCCAATCTTCAGTTCCATCTTCAAGTATTCTTTTTATGTATGCGTTTGTTACGAACAGGTTTCGCCCATTGTATGCGATTCCTGTAATGTTTGCTTCATATTTAACAAGACTTCTGTCACCGGTTCCTCTTTCAATATGAGCTAATGGAATTGTGGTTGGCTTTAAATCTACTAATGGTTTTAGATTTACTTTTCTTATTAATGTTTGTTCGTAGATTTCTTTTCCCATTTGTATCAACAAAACTATTTTGTAATTACTAGAGAGTGACTAATGCTTTATAAATCTTTTGCTTTTTTGAAATTTATTTTTAATTTCGAAATTCAAAAACCTTAGGTTTTTGCTTAAAATAGAGAATTAATTCGAATAAACACTTGCAAATACCCGTCCCAGAGATGTATGGAGTATGTCGCTGTCCACTCCACTGAAATTTAGAAGTACAATAATTGTTTCTTTCTCATTATTGATTAGCGTTTTATTACAATCTTCAAAATCCAATCTGCAAAGCCTGGTTTTAATCCATTGTTTACTAGGATCGACTAATTTGCTCATGGCATTACTGGGAGTGGATTCTATATAATGAGTTGATTCATTAAATCGACAATACAATTTAAAAGAAACACAAGAAATCTCCTTGTTCTGTATATCATAGAGTCTTGTTTGATTCAAATATATTTCTGAATCCATATTATTTTGAAGCAATAAAGTAAGGTCAAACAAATCGGCAGAAGTTTTCATCACAACAAAATCATGGCAGAAAAAGTTTGCATCAAAATTACATTTCTCACCGGCCAACCTGTCGGTTTTGAAGAGACCATAATAGCTCATTGCGCCTATTGCTACTAAAACAATGATAAAAACCCACATGTAGGATTGCAGGTATTCAAAACTTACTTGTGCCTTTCGGTTTGTCGAAAGTCCCAAAAACTTTTGTTTTTGATATTTTCGATTTGTTGAAAGTTTACAAAATGGATGTTTTTGATTCATAGTAATTAACCCGTTGGTATCAACAAACAATCTTCTTAGGTTGATACTTCACTGAAAACTTTTCCAATGATTGTGTGATTGGCGTAGTCGTGAGTATCAGAGTTTCGTCTGAAAGTTAACTCTGCTTTGAGTTTTTGTTTGGTGTGGGTGTCTAATTCCCGGTCACAATCACTAAAAACTATTCTACATGATGTGCCGACCAACCACTTAGTATCTTCTAGGTCGTATTCTCCATTTCTGTCAGTATCTGACCAGTTTGCTACGGTTGCTTCTGAAGGACAATATACATAGCTTTCGCAATTCACAGGAAGTTCTTGGAAATATAATGAAGCGCCCACTGGTTCAATGGCTTTCTCAAGATTGTTTTTGAGTCTTAGACTAATATCAAAAGTGGTTCCGTCGGATGTCACAGCCCAATCTTCGCAAATAATGTTTTGCCCGAATTCACATCTTGTTGGAAGATATTTTTCCATGTTAAAGAATCCGAAGTATGAAAGCGCACCAACAGTGATGAGTATGGCCATGATGGCCCAACCATACACAGTCATGAATTCAAAACTAATCTGTGCCTTTCGATTTTTCATATAACACCTCTTTTATATGTTAGAACTATAATCATAGCTTTATTTAAAGTTTGCGTTTAAAGAATAGAATAATAAAGAAAAAAAGAAAGAAAAAAATAAATTTAAGGTAATGATTCAACCGTTTTTATAAACTCTCCAGTTACACTCTTAGTGAATGCTACTCCTGAAGCTATATTATAGTATTCTAATCCGAAAGTTACTTTTTGCTTCTCATTTTCTGGAAAACGATCACCATTAAGTGTTATAGTTACAGTAATTGGCGTTCCTGCTCTACAACCATTATTGATTGCATCACAATCAGTTGCGATAGTATATGTTCCTGCGACTGCTTGACCTAAATCTTCATCATACAATGTGACTGGACTTCCATCTACAATCACAATTGCTTCTGCATCATTTTGGATTAATAACTTTATTTCGTTAGGTGTGACAACGCTATCTTTACAAACAAATGGTGCTGGCATTACACATCTGTCTGACATGAATCTTTCAGGGTTTAAGATTCCGAAATATGCTAATGCTCCTATCATTACTAGTATGATTAGGAATGCCCAACCATATGTTGTTAAGAATTCTAATGCTGCTTGACCTTTCTTTGAAAAACTTTTTTGCTTTTTCATTAATACACCTCTTATTATTGATTATTGGTACTCTATCTTATTCTAATTGCTTATATATAAAATTTTCGTTAATAATCACACCATTCCTCCGAAAACATTTGATAGCATGATTGAGAATAAAAAGAACAGTGTCAATGCTCCGATGAAGAATATGGGAATGAGTTTTAATCCGCCTTTTATATCCCCTCTGCTTATGATGGATATTATCATTGATGAAAAAATTGATATGATGCCCAGAGCCACAATTGAAAACACTTTAAAATCATTGGGATCAATGCCTCCGCTTCCAAAACTTATTGGCAGTACTCCTGAAGCCGAAGCAGCTCCTAGTTGAGAAGTAACTCTGATTATTATTTGTAATAATTGCTGTGAAAGTGCAAACAGAGCAGGTGTTATGAATATAACAATTGCAGCTAGGAATATGGTGTAGGAAACTGTGGATGCAGCCATTTCTTTTTTTAACATGCTGCTTTTTTTCAGGTTTTCAATAACCTTGTTTATTACATCAACTATTTTTCCACCACTTTCGACTTCTCCAATTATCAAGTTAAGACTTCTTTTTAGAATTGGAGAATCATATTTATTACCTAATTCTTCAAGAGCTTCTTTAACATCATTTCCTGTCAAAACTTTTTTTGAAGCAAGAGTTACTTCTTTAGCCAATATTCCAAACTCTGGTTTAATGGCTGCCCATAACGATTTTTCAAATGATAAGCCTCCTTTAAGATTAGTAACCACCAGAGTTAAATAATCCGGTAGTGCGTCCTCAATTAATTTAGTCCTGTTGTATATCTGTATATTGAGGTAGAGGTAGATTAACATTATTACTAAAAAAGAAAGCGTAGCCTGAATAACAAACCAAGAAATAAAAGTGGCTATTAAAATCGCAATGGCCCCATTATCTGATATTGGTTTGAATATGAATGAAAAATATATTAAGTAGGTGATGAGCAGTGTCACCCAGAATAATGCTCCGAAGAATTTGTAGGGAACTTCTCTCATGCCTGCCTTTAACAAGTAATATCTTAAATTAGCTCGAAACTTTTTAGGCACGAATGCCTGTCCAAATGTTTCCAAGTAAAGGAAGTCCTTCATAGTTTCTCCATTTTTTTTATATGTTTACGTTCGGTCTTATTGCTTTGAATATGCTTAGGAATACTAATTCTATTATTATGAGGAAAAAAGCCAGAGTCACATATAGACCTTTGTCTGCTTGGAAATTTATGACGCTGGCGATGACTATGAACATTGTGAATCCTAATGATGGCAGAACCACTGCTCCTAGCATGTAGAACATTGTTATTCCGTTCAGTTTTTTTCCGTACCTTTGAATTTCTATTAGTTGTTCTTCTGCTATTTGTTCAAGTGTGGCCTGTAGGGATTGTGTTACATCAATGCCTATTTTTAAGGCGTTGGTGATTTGAAACAAGATTTTTTTCATGCGTTCGGAAGGGGAATAGGTCACTGCTTTTTGCAATGCATCCTCCATGTTTGTTCCCATTTCAATGTCATGAACTATTGATTTGAAATATTCATTTGCAACTCCATAGCTTTTTGATGCTTCTGTTAAAGCATTTATTAGAGGCACTCCTGAATTCAGTTTTACCAGTAAAAACCTTCCTGCAAATAGAACTTCTCTATCTATTTCTTTTCTTAGTTTAAGGACTTTTGTGTGTGCGCCATTAATTAATGTGTAGAATACAATTGAAAAGAAAATTAAGTATGATACCGGTATCCACAGGTATGAAGATCCTTGTTTGTCAACGAGGAAAAACGTTAAAACTCCCATTGCCAATGCAACCATTAGAGAATTTTTTAATTTATCTCTAATGTATTCTTCTGGTTTTTGATTTATTTGTGCAATCCATAATTCTTTTTTTAACTTTGGAAATAAACCGACAATTCTTTGGGCTATCAATAGCAATGAAAACCCTTTGATAAATTCATTTATTCGCATTTTTAGTCCAGTTTTAATCTTCCAAGATAATACTTTGCCATGACATCTCCGACACGGTGAATATCTTCAATATTATTTCTTACCAGCCATTGAAGTATACGTACTTTTTGTTTTATGTCAAATTTTATTTCTTCTTTTGACATACCGGTGTATAACTCCAATGTTTCGATGGTTGTTTTTGACTCATTCAAATCTTCTAAAACATCTATTTTAGGATTTAGCTGTTTGATAACATTGATGGTTCCTGTTGGAAGAATCTCAGCTATTTGTAGGGTTCTTCTTTTTCCTGTTCTTCTATTTCTATTTTGAACTAGAATTATTCCTAGTGCGCTTAACATTTGTTTTGGTATGTTAATTGGTGGGTTTGACATTCTCATGGCTACTTCTTCTGCGTTGTTTGCGTGGAAAGTTCCATAAACTGAGTGCCCTGTTATTGCTGCTTCAAGCATTACTTCTGCTTCTTTTTGCCTTCTGATTTCTCCTATTATGATTCTGTCGGGTCTCATTCTCAGACTGTTCACCATCAGGTCAAGCATTGAGACTCCGCCTTTTCCTTCAGGGTTTGGCAGTCTTGTTTCTAACGGTACCCAGTGAAGATTTTCTGCAAGAGTTAGTTCTCTTGTGTCTTCAATTGAAATAATTCTTTGGTTTGGTGGGAAGAAGTTGCTAATGGCGTTTAGAGTGGATGTTTTTCCAGAACCCGTTCCTCCGGCCACCAGTATTGATATTTCGTTTTGAATTGCCAGCCATATGAATGCTGCCGATTCAATGCTTATGGTGTTTGACTTGATGAATTTTGTGATGGTCCATGGGTCGGTTGCGAACTTTCTAATGGTGATGGTATTTCCTTTTGAAGAAATGGGTGATAATGTCGCGTTTACCCTGTCTCCGGTGTTTAAATGTGCGTCCATTAGTGGATTAAGTGTGGTTATTTCTTTTCCAATATCCCTACCTATCATGGTTGAATAGTGTCTTATTCTGGCTTCGTTTAGTATTTTAATATTTGTTTGACACCATCCATGGGTTCTGTGATAAACCCACACGGGTTCTTTATGATTGTTAACGACTATTTCTTCCAGATTAGGATCTCTTAGCAGGATTTCAATTTTTCCAAGTCCCATGTTTTCTTCAATCAAATAATTTACCAGCATGTTAGTGGTTTTTTCATCTGTTTTTGGAAAATATTTGTTGATGAGTTTTCTTATTTGATTTTGGAATCGTTCCTTAACGTCTAGAATTTCGTTGCTTTCAAATTTTTCAAGTTCTTCAAGGTCAATTCTAGTAACAAATTCTTCTCTGATTTTTTCTAATATTATTTTTGTTGTATCGCTGATATTGGTTATTGAAGCAATGTATTGTGGAACTGCTTTCTCTTCATTTGTAATTATTTTTATTTCGACTATTATGTCGTTTATGTTAATGGAATACCTGTCAATTTCAACTTCAGTTGTTTTTTTGATTGATTCATTGGTTATGTTCGCCATTTTCAGTTGTTCATCTCCGTTGTTTGTTTTAGGAAATTAATTCGATGAGTTATTTCTTCAAGTAAATGTTCAAATCTACTGCTCTCGACATCTTTGTCGGTTGGTAATTGATTTATCTGTTGTTTAACTTCTAGCAATTTCATCTCTGCATCGGTAATTCTTTGTTGTTTCATCAATAGTATTATTTCTTTTATGTTCTTCTTTATGTCTTCCACAGGGTTAACTTCTTTTTCGCTCAAAAGTTTATCTTTTGGCGCACCAGCAGTTTCACTGCTGAGTGTTTCAACTTTTGTATTGGGTTGATTAGTGGTTGTTTTTTCTTTTTTCTCAGAATTAATTGCTTCTCCAATTTCTTTGTAAATATTAGAGATTAGGTTGTAGAGATTTTTTTTCTCTTCTAATGAATCATTGGGAAACGATTCAAACTCTTGTTTAGCCAGTTCATATTCTTTCATTGCGTTATTTATATTGGATTCTTTCAAGAAAGCTCTTATTTTTTTTGTTCTGATGATTATGGAATTCTTAGCATTATTTTGAATAGTATTTTGTTTTTGTATTTTATTATTCTGGATTACCATTTGTTTATTTTTCATGGCTTTCTCGACTTTTCTTATTTCATAATAATTAACAATGACTTCTGTGAAAAGTTTTTCTTTTTCTTTTGCGGCGTCTTCGGGGAACTCATTGAATCGTTCCTTCATTTTTTTATATTCTTGTATGGCGTCGAAAACTTTTTTATATTTTAGAAGTTCGAATATTATTTCGCTGGATTTAGTAACATCTTTTTTTATGGCCATCTTTAATGCACTATTTTTTTCAAAGATTCCGGGTTCATCAATTAATGGTTGATCTGTGTATTCTCTCTCGGTTTCTTCTTCATTTATAATGGATGATTTTTCTTTTCTTTCGAAATCTTTCTCTTCCAAGAATTCCATCATATCCTTTTCTAAAAATGTTTCTAGGTCCATTTTACATATTTGTTAATTTTATTTTATATTCTTCCCATAGCTCTTCATAGTTCAACAGGCCTTTCTTTCTGGCTTCCTGAACAAAAAATTCTTTCTTTTTCTCCATTTTTTGAAAAACATGATTTTTCCATAGATTTGTTGCGTGTTCTTTAGAAATCTTTTTTTCAGCGGCTTTTCTTCTGAACTCTGTTTCTAATTTGTGTATGGCAACATTTTTTGATTCTTTTTTGATTGTTTCGATCTTTGTTTGTTCTTTTTCTTTGTTAAGATAAATATAGGGTGTGGTAAATTTATATTCTAAGCCTATTATGTTTTCCTCGACTAAAAACTCGACCCAAGATTGCACTACAGAGAACGGCATTCCAAGCTTTTTAGCTGCTGCCGATAGTTCAATCGTATCAACTCCTTTTAAAAGATTGATAAGATTATCTACATTGGTTGTTATAATCTCCTCTTCCACGACCATTTTATTAGTTGGTTGTTATATAAACTTTGTTTATTATTCTAAAGTAGTTAGCAAATAGCAGGCTCTTGGTTTCTAGTGGTGATGTTGAAAACCAAAGTCAAATGCTCTATGTCAACGGGCGGTTTATTAACGGTGTTATTAACCTGTCTTAAATATCTTTGACACTCTGTTGTGTTAAAATCTCTGTGAAACATGTAGTCAATATAACTAACACTTGTTGGTGGAGATGTTAGTCTTTCAGGATTCACAACCGATAATAATGTTAAAGAAGTATCATTTTTCACATTAGAGTTATTTGTTAATCTTCCGAAAAAACTTATTGGTTTGAATAATCCTACATCTTCGATGCTTATTTGGCTTTGGGAGCTTAGGTACTCACTATTATTCACTAATTTTTCAAAAGTAGTTGTGTTAAATTTTCTATAGTTTGTCGGACTTTTCTTGAAGCTATTATTATAGCCAATGCTGAAGTATAAAGGATCCTTTAATCCTTCAATGGTTATGTGAGAAGAAATTTCTTTGCTATCATTCCAACCAACTTGGTTTTCAATAAACACTATTGTTATATTCATCTTTGCTGTTACTGCAAAAGGTTTTATTTGATCAATTGTTATGGACGTAATATTGTATTGAATAATTGCTCTTGATTCATTCATGACTAGATCAACTATGTCATCCATTAATTCATTTACGGTAAGGTTTCTCATGTTCTTCCTTTCTACACCATTTATTGTTCCGTTCCTAATGGTTTCACTGAAAATAATATTTAATTCATCTTTAGTATAGAATGTGTCTTCTTCATGGATGTAATCTATCATTTCTTGGAGTGATCTGTAGCCTGCTATTTGCAGACTTGTTTCGGCGTATGTAACAACACTTTTAAATCTTTGATTGGATGATAGAATTCTTGCTTTTTCAACAGACACATCTTCATCTATGGGTGTTATTTGATGAGTGGAGTAAACGGTTGTTAGAAGACCTGCTATTAAAATTGCCATGAATGTGAACAATAATCCTTTTCTATTTATTCTTAGTTCCATATTCTCAACTCTGTTATGTCAGGTCCAAAATACTCTGTTTGATTAATGGTCAAAAAAGTTATTTTTCTAGATGATAATTGAAACGTTGCTTCAGGAATTGAATTAACCAATCGACTATAGATGGTTGTTGGAACGCCATCGACTATTATGCTATAGTTCATACCGAATTGCTCTGGTAATACTGATTCTATGATGCTCCTGGTAAGATTGGTGGCGTATCCGCTTTTACCGGTGTAATGGAATTCTGCAATTTGATGGAACAGTGATTGTTGTAGATTGGTTATTTGTCCTTGTTTTGCTATTTGTGATAAATATGGATCTCTGAATTCAATAACTGGGGTGTTCAGAAGCAGTGTCATGATATCTTCTGAAAGTAGATAACTTGGGCCTGTTGTGGGAGTGTTTATGGAGGAGTTTATAATCATGACTACACTTATTAGAAATATTGCGGATCCTATTAGAGCATCCAATACAAAAAAATATGCACCTCTTTTGTTCATACCATTAGGACTTATTTCTTTGTATTAAAAAAGTTTGCGTTTCTAAAGGCAAAAGAACATTAAATTATTCCCAATAGTAAACTCTGATTTTGATGGGTTCGCCTTTATAGCTTGCTACTCTTGTGACTTTTATGGCGTTGTCAAGAGGACTCATTGTTGAACTTGAACCAATGATTGGTTCGGGACATGGAATTTCAAAAGGTGCGCCTTCACAGCATCGAACTCTTATGCATATTCTCTCGCCTTTATTATTTGTGTAGTTGCCGATATCCACATAACTATTTGTTTGTATACCAAACTCGTTGCAAGCATCGAATGGTGAATCCACGTTCAATGATCCTTCTGATGAGTCAAAAACTATTGTTTCATTGAATTGACAGAACCCTCCTTCAGGGTCTACTTCTCCTTGGCAACTTCTATCGCAGAAATTACTACCCATTCTAGTGCAGTCATTTTGGCATGTGCCGTTTGCAAGTTGAAAATTTAGGTTTGTACAGGCGACTCCTGGTCTTTGATTGTATAATATTTCTATGTCCGGTGAGAATCCTGGTTTTGTTGCAGTGATATATATTTCGTTTCCGGCCCCAACCGTTAACATTTGATATTCTCCTGAATTATCTGTTTCAGTAGTTATTATTATTGTTTCAATGCCTGTGCCGTTCCAAACTTCTTGTCTATAGGTTATGGTTGCTCCAATGATTGGTTCCGTTTGATCGTCTGCTTTTAC
>JBDRGV010000007.1:0-7221 GCA_043817405.1 archaeon
AAAGCCCAATATAATAGTATATAGAAACAAATTTGATCAACATTTTCGAGATCTTGCACTGAATCAAGGCGTTGAAATATTTCACAACCAAAGATTCGTTGGTAAAAAAGAAATTCTGAATCTTAAAACAAGAAGAAAAAAGAAAATAACATTTGACAAATTAATTGGTGCCGACGGACCTCTCAGTAAAGTTTCCCAAACATACGGACTTGGAAAAAGACAATATTTACAAGGAGTTCAGGCAATTGTGAAAAAGAAACATGACAACCTTGTTGACTTCTATCCATTCATCGGAACCTATGCGTGGGCAGTTCCAGAAACAGAAAACACCATGAGAGTTGGATTGGCTGCCGAAACAAATGCCATGAGACTTTTCAGGGATTTTGCAAAGAAATACAAAGGAAGATTACTTGATTGGCAAGGAGGACTAATTCCAATTCACAATCCAAAACTACAAACCTCAAAAAATAATGTTTACCTAGTCGGCGATTCAGCCGCACAGATAAAGAATACAACCGGCGGGGGACTCATTCCTGGATTAATGGCTGCCGAAGAATTACAAAAAGCCATTGATAAAAACAAGAATTATGATCAACTTTGGAAAAAAAGAATTGGAAAAAGTTTATGGACACATTATATTGTTAGAAAAACAATGAATAAATTCACTAATGAAGATTGGAATAAACTAATCAACATGTTTAATGATAAATCCATGAAAGCAATTCTTTCAAAAGAGAGCAGGGACAAACCAATAAAAATCATAGCAAAAGCAGCATTTAGAAATCCTTCGTTTTTGTGGTTCCTGAGAAAAGCTTTTTAGAACTAATGAGAAAACCTACGAAACAACATTCTCAAACCAATCTTAACACTATTCCAACTACTTTGACCTTTCTTTTTAGAATACTCTGAATAGGTTATTGTCACAGGCAATTCCTTATACTTTATTTTCTTCTTGTGAATTTCTTCAACTATTTGAGACGCGTGCTCCATCCTATCGGAAGTAATTTCTATCTTCTGAGCAGCATTTCTCGACATGACTCTGAAACCATTATGAGAGTCAGAAAGTTTAATACCATACATTACTCTAATTACTAACGCTCCTAATTTCAAAATGATTTTTCTAATGAAAGGAGTGTTTGAATCTTTTTTCAAGAAACGTGAACCAAGAACAACATCACATTCTTTGTTCAAAAGAGGTTTTAACAATCTTTCAATATCAGAAGCTCTATGTTGACCATCGGCATCAAAAGTAACAATGTACTCTGCGCCCTGTTTGAGCGAAAAATCAATGCCTGTTTTCAATGCAGCACCTTGACCACGGTTAATGAAATGTTGTAAAGCAAAAACCTTACTCTTTTTAAGAACATTAAAAGTTTTATCAGATGAACCATCATCAACAACAACAATGTTTTCATAGCCTTCTTTTCTCAAACCGTTTATGACACTCGCTATTTGTTTCTCCTCATTAAAAGCTGCTATGACCACAAACACATCATCTTTTTTCATACGGTTATTAAAAACACCCCTACAATTATAATGGCTATGCCAAACCATTTGTAAACATTCATCTTTTCATTTAAATATTTGATTGATAATAATGATATCCATATATAGGTCAATGAAGTTATTGGATAAATAAAAGATAATTTTGCCATAGATACACCCCAGATGTAAAAAAGCATAGAGACACCAAAAAGAAATATCCCTAAAATTAATTTATTGTTCTTTAATAATTTAATAAAATTTAAGCTAAGAGTTTTTGTTCCTAGTTTCAAAAATAAAGATCCAATGGCACTCACAAATGTTGCGAATATTATTATCAAGACAATAATTAATTCATTCATTAGGAGCACCCCTACCTATAAATACAACACCCATAACTATGAGAATCATTCCCAACCAATTAATTAACAAAACAGTTTCTCCGAGAAGAAACACTGATAAAAAAAGAACCCATATAAAACTTAAGGATATAAATGGATAAACAACCGAAAGTTCTCCGTGCTTCAAAGCAATTATCAAAAGCACTGCTCCAAACACATATAGCAACAAGCCACTTATCAAAGGAATATTAAAAATTGATAAAAAAGTACCTGAGATCCTATCGGTTCCCATTTTCATAAAATACTGACCAGAAGAAGTTAAGAAAGTACAAATAACAACCAATAATATTGCGAAAAAAGGTGTCTTTCGATTCATGATTATACGAAAAAAAGTAAGCTTTAAATAGTTTCCTGAAAACTAGTATTAGAGGGGATAACATGTTAAAGAAAATACTTATCACAGGTGGTGCAGGATTTGTCGGCTCAAACCTGGCGATGTTCTTAAAAAAAGATTTCCCTAAAGCAAAAATAATCTGTTTAGATAACCTTCGAAGAAAAGGATCTGAATTAAATGTTCCAAGACTAAAAAAAGCAGGCATCCAATTCATCAAAGGAGATATAAGGTTTAGAAAAGATCTTGCTAAATTCAAAAACATTGATTGTTTAATTGAATGTTCAGCAGAACCATCGGTCCTTGCGGGTTACGATGAATCTCCAGAGTACCTTCTCGATACAAATCTTGGTGGAACTATTAATTGTTTGGAAGTTGCCAGGAAAAACAAAGCAAAGTTCATATTTTTGTCAACAAGCAGAGTTTATCCGTCTAAAACAATAAACTCTCTGAAACTTCAAAAAGCTAAAACAAGATTTGAATTAGAAGCAAAACAGAGTATTTCTGGAATTTCAAAAAAAGGCATCTCTGAGAAGTTTCCCATGGATGGTCCAAGATCGCTCTACGGCGCAACAAAGCTTGCCTCTGAGCTTTTAATAACTGAATATAATGATGCATACGGATTACAAACAGTAATTGACAGATGTGGTGTGATTACAGGCCCTTGGCAAATGGGTAAGGTAGATCAGGGCGTTGTTGTTTTATGGACAGCCAAACATTTCTTTAAAGGAAATTTAAGTTATATCGGATATGGTGGTAAAGGAAAACAAGTAAGAGACATAGTTCACATTCACGATATTTACAGACTTGTAAAAATGCAAATAAACAATACTAAAAAATTCTCAGGAAAAACCTATAATGTTGGCGGAGGACGAGATGTGAGTATCTCACTATTAGAGCTTACAAAACTCTGTGAAAAATATACTGGAAACAAAATTAAAATTAAAAGTGTTAAGAAAAATCGCATACAAGACGTTCCAATCTATTTAACAGACAATACAAAAATTTATAAGGAATGTGGATGGAAACCAAGAATTAAACCAGACGCAATAATAAAAGAAATTGTTGAATGGATTAAAAATAACGAGAAACAATTAAAAACAATATTAAAATGAAATTATTAGTAACAGGTGCAGGAGGATTGATTGGCTTTGAAACAGTCAGATTTTTCCTTGATAAAGGCGCAGAAGTCATTGGTGTGGATAATAATATGAGAAAGTACTTCTTTGGAGAAAAAGGAGATACAACTGCCAATGTTAAACATCTGGAATCCATTAGCAAACATTTCAAAAATATGAATATTGATATAAGAAATCGTGATGCAATAATTAATTTATTCAAAAAAGAAGGTCCATTTGACTTAGTGGTTCACACTGCTGCTCAGCCATCACATGATTGGGCTGCCAGAGAACCATTCACAGACTTTGATATCAACGCTGTCGGCACATTAAACCTTTTGGAAGCCTTTAGACTTCATTCACCTGAAGGAGTATTCATATTCACATCTACAAATAAAGTATACGGAGATGCACCAAACAGAGTTGAACTGGTTGAATTAGAAAAAAGATATGAATACGCTGATAAACAAACAATGCTTGGTGTAAGCGATAAAGGTATTAGTGAAGAAATGACCATAGATAATAGCACTCACAGTATTTTTGGAGCTTCAAAAGCAGCCGCAGATGTCATGGCTCAAGAGTACGGTCGATATTTCAACTTGAATGTGGGTGTTTTCAGAGGCGGATGCTTAACAGGACCACAACATTCGGCTGTTGAACTACATGGTTTTCTGACATATATTGTTGATTGTGCTGTAAATAAAAAACCATACACTCTTTTTGGTTACAAAGGAAAACAAGTAAGAGATCAAATCCATAGTAAAGATGTTGTTAATGCTTTCTGGGAATTCTATAAAAATCCAAAACAAGGAGTTGCCTATAATCTTGGTGGCGGCAAGCAAAACTCTGCATCAATTATAGAAGTTATTGACATTATGGACAAAGAGTTCGGTTTGAAACTCAACTACACTTACAGCAAAGTTAATAGAGTAGGCGATCATATCTGTTATTACTCTGACCTTTCTAAGCTAAAAAAAGATTATCCTAATTGGGATATTACTATTTCAATCAAAGACATGATTAAAGAGATTATTGATCAGAAAAAACAAGAATAATAGTTAAAAACCCTATATTCTTGAACTTCAAATTAAAAAAATTTGAAGAAAGAATAGTATGATTAGTTTCTAATTTAAGCTTATACTTATAATATCTCTCTAATGGAATAATTGCCCACGTCTCTATAGTATATCTTCATCATTATATCTGCCAGCAAACCAAATATTAATAGTTGAGCTCCTAAAATGATTAATAGCACTGCCAATATTAACAGTGGTCGACCCCAAATACCTATGTGCATTATGTACTTTACAAAAGTTAGATAGAGGCCTATTATTACACCCACTGCACTCATCAGCAATCCCATTCCTCCGAAGAAATGTATTGGTCTGACAGAGTATTGCATCCAGAATTTCACCACTAGTAAATCCAGGAATCCTCTAAAGACTCTTAGCATGCCATATTTTGTTTTACCAAATTTTCTGGCGTGATGATGAACTTTTAGTTCTCCTATTTTAAACCCTCTCCATTTGAGTAATGCAGGGATGTACCTGTGCATTTCTCCAAATAATGTTAGGTCATTGAAGCATTCTTTCCTGTAGGCTTTCAATGTGCATCCCGAATCATGAATATTGTCTTTAGTTAAGTATTTTCGCAGTATATTGGCAAAAACTGAAACTATTTTCTTTGAAAAACTGTCTTTTCGATCAAATCTCCAGCCAGAAACACAATCATATCCTTCATTTAATTTTTTTAGTAATCGTGGTATGTCTTTTGGATCGTTTTGCAGGTCTGCATCCATTGCAAACAAAACTTTTCCTTTGGCGTTTTTAAAACCTGCATCGAGAGCAGCCGTTTGTCCAAAGTTACTTCTGAAAACTATTATTTTTACATGTGAATCTTTTTCTTTGATTGACTTAAGATTAGGAAGTGTTCTGTCTCTGGAACCATCGTCAATGAAGATTATTTCGTAGGGTTTCTTCATAGAAGTCATTACTTCTGTAATTTGTTTATAGAGTAAGAATACATTTGCTTCTTCATTATATGTGGGTATAATAACTGAAAGTTCAATATCGCTCATTTTTGTACCACTCAACAAACTTTTGAATTCCTTCTTCTATTTTAATCTTTGGGTTATAATCAAGCAGTTTTTTAGCTTTTTTAATATCTGCATATGTTATGGGTACATCTTCAGGAGGCATTTTTTTCTGATGAATAATTGCCTTCTTACCAACTGCTTCTTCAATTATAGAAATAAATTGTTTAAGCTTTATGGGTCTTGAATCTCCAAGATTAATTATTTCAAATCCTAGTTCTTTATTCATGGTTGCAACTATTCCTGCAACAATATCACCGACGTAAGTATAGTCTCTGGCTGAACTTCCATCTCCATACATATCTATGGAGATTCCATTGCATATTCTGTGAGTAAATTTGTAAGGAGCCATGTCAGGTCTGCCTCTGGGTCCATAAACCGTGAAGAATCTCAAACAAACAATGTTTAAATTGTACATGTTATGGTAATTCTTACACAGTACTTCGCCCATTCTTTTTGTAGACGCATAGGGACTAAACTGGTTTTCAACAGAGTCAGTTTCTGAAAAAGGAATTTTTTTATTTGCACCATAAACACTTGAAGATGAACCGAAAACAAAATTCTTAATCTTAAATAGTCTAGCCAGTTCCAACAGGTTCAATGTTCCTTTAATGTTGGTCTGAACATAAATAAAAGGATTCTTCAAAGAAAACCTTACACCAGCACTTGCTGCCAAATGAATTATTTTATCAACCCTGTGAGTTTCAAAAATCTTTTTTAATTTATTATAATTGGCAGTATCAACTTTGTACAAGAAAAAATTCTTATTCTTCAAATTATGTTTTATATTCTGACGCTTCCATTTGGGATTATAATAATCATTAAAGTTGTCCACACAAATAACTTTATGACCATCCAATAATAATTTATCACAAACATGACTACCTATAAAACCAGCTCCGCCTGTGACTAATATGATACCCATACAATTAGAATATTTGAATAGTTTATAAAATTATCCGACAAAAAAATACTGATTAGAAACATTTTTATAACTAAATACAATCATTTTTGGAGAAGGATGAAAATATTAATTATTAATTATGAGTGTCCTCCAGTTGGGGGTGGCGGGGGCGTCGCATCTTTTCAGATTGCGAAAGAATTAGCAAAGAAACACCAAGTAGATTATTTGACAACCCATTATAAAGGCTTGAAGAAAAAAGAAAAAGTCGATGGTATAAATATTTACAGAGTCAAGGTTGTCAACAGAAAAGAATTGGCAACCGCTACTTTTGAATCATTAGTAAGTTTTCCAGTGGCTGCATTTCGTCTTGGTTCTGAGCTTTGTAAAAAAAAGAAGTATGATGTCATAAATTCTCATTTCACAATTCCGAGCGGTACGTTAGGTGTTACACTTTCTAAAATGTTCAAAATACCTAATGTGCTTTCAATTCACGGAGGAGACATATATGATCCGACAAAGAAATCCTCTCCACATAGAAATTGGGTTTTAAGAAAAGCAGTCGAGTTTTCTTTGAATAAAAGCAATAGAGTTGTTGCTCAATCAAATAACACTAGAAACAATGCTAAAAAATATTACAGGTTAAAGCAAGATATAGATATCATTCCTTTAGGATTCTTTCCTAAAAAATTCAAAAAGAAAACCAGAAAACAATTAGGATTGGAAGATGATAAATTCTATTTGATAGGAATTGGACGACTTGTTAAGAGAAAAGGTTTCACTTATTTGGTTAACGCGGTTTCATTGTTAAATAAAAAACTTAGAAACAAAAAAGTTGTCGCGTTAATTATTGGTGAAGGTCCAGAGCATGACACTTTGAAAAAATTAGCTGAAAA
>JBDRGV010000008.1:0-2271 GCA_043817405.1 archaeon
CCAACACCAACTATTGCAATTGTTTTCTCAGATAGTTTCTTCTGTCCTTCTGAACCAATTTCAGGCAAGATTTCTTGGCGTGAATATCTCATTTGTTTATTTAGAATCAAGAAAAGTTTATAAATCTACTTCCTAAAGAAATGATTACTTCTTTCTTAATTACAAATTTCTACTCTTTGTAATTTGAAAAAATAACTATTTTTTCTTAACAACGAACATTGCGTGGTCTTTTTCAAATGGATCAAGTGTTTTGTAATCAACGATTACGATTGAGGGATGTTTTTCTAATTCAGTTCTTACTTTGTTGTAAATATCTCTCGGGTCTTGGGTTACGTCGATGCTTCTGGATTTCAGAGCCAACAGTCCAAATCCTCCATTTTTCAAATATGCATCGCAGTTTCTCAGGAAAATTTGTACTTGGTTTTTCTGTGCAATGTCTTGATAAACAATGTCCGCAGGAACAACCAGGTCTTTGTATTCTTCAGGAAAATTGCAGTTGGCAAGTATTGGTGCAATGTTTTTTCTTTGTTCAGCAATCATCACTAAATCTCTAACAACCGTTGGTGCAAAATCAATTGCGAAAACAAATCCGCTTCTACCAACGATGTCTGAAACAAATGAAGGTGTGTAACCGTGTGAAGCGCCTAGATATAGAACGATTGATCCTGGTCTAAAACCGATTTGAGAAAGTCCTTTCATCAATCCGGCAGCTAGTTTGCTTCTCTTAGGATCCCATTCTCGATAATTAATGCCGTTTTCAACCTTGACTTTCTCACCAAAAAAACTGTTTTTGTCAATGCTTTGAGTGTACAAATTGTTTCTGTCAACGAAAATGTTTTGAAACTTTTTGTTTAAGAGGTTCATTTCAATTTTTCCTCTAATTCTTGTCTTAATCTGTTTCCTATGAATTTACCTTTAAAATAATCAGTTTTTGCAGCGATACTTAGTTTATCTGCAAGCATTCTAGAATATTTTCCTCTATGAAGTTTTTTTGCACTTGAAACCAAAGGATGCTGTAATACTATGCCGTGTTTTGGAGGTCTTGATCCTGTTTTTAAATGTCTGAATAATGCTTTTTCAGCTCCTAGTAATTGTATGGTTGAAGAAGGCATCATGGCCAGTCTTCTTAGAGAACCAGCTGCATTAATTAGCTTTGCAACTATTAGTGAGCCACCGACCGCATACATGTTTTTACAATATGAACTTATGACTTCCTCCAGATAATCTCTTAAATAGTCTCTTAATTTGTAAATAGACTCAATTCTCATTGCTAATTCCATTATGGGCTTTAAATCTCTAGTTGAAAGTTCTTTTCCCATGGTTTTTTTAAGTTTCAATTCCTGTAGTATTTCTTTTTTCTTCTTGCTAAGAACTAATCTTACAAATGTTTCATTATCGGAAACATTTTTGGAGAACTCAGGCAGGTACAAAGCATACCACCATCTAAGTCTTTTAGTCATGGCATTGGCTACCTTTGCCAGCTCTTCGATATTGCTGATGGCGTGAATTATGTAATTGTCTTCTGAAACAGATTCTCGAATCTTATCTCTCGTCAATAGAAGATTCTTTTCCCTTAGTTTTTGTAAGTCCATTTTAACATGTGTAGAATAGTTGCCTATTTAAAGCTTTACAGAGAACATAGAGAATAGTTTTATAAATAAAGATTATTTTATTAAGAAGATGGCTGTTCAGAAATTACAAAAAGTTCTGAACTTCATAATTTTGAGGCAAAATTATGGTTGAAATGAAAATATCTGCGAAAGCAAGGTTTAAGCTTAAGCAGTTTGTAAAGGAATTAGAAAATTTCAAAGGTAGACACACAGAATTAATTAGTGTATACATTCCTTCAGGTTATGATATTAATAAAATTATGAGTCATTTGTTTCAAGAACAAGGAACAGCTTCTAATATTAAGAGTAAACCAACAAGGGATAATGTTCAAACCGGGTTGGAAAAAATGATGCAACATCTTAAATTGTATACTAGAACACCTGCCAATGGTTTGGCCTTGTTTTCTGGTAACGTCGCTGAGAGAGAAGGTCAACAGGATTTTAAGGTTTGGAGCATTGAGCCACCGATTCCTTTGAATCAGAGATTGTATCGTTGTGATAAAAATTTTGTTCTTGAGCCTTTACAGGATCAATCCGATGATAAAACAGTTTTTGGTCTTGTGGTAATGGATAAACGTGAAGGTAACATTGCTTTTTTGAAAGGAAAAGTTATAATTCCACTAAGCAAAGCTCACTCGGCTGTTCCTGGAAAAACCAGAGC
>JBDRGV010000009.1:0-13850 GCA_043817405.1 archaeon
CTCGCTCTGACTCTTCCAATGTTTTTCAGTTTTAATAGTGGCAGTAATTCTTCTTTTGCACCGTACTTTAATCGTAATCTGACTTTAGAAATATCATTCATTAATGGTTGAAAACTCAACATTCTTGCAAGTTCAACCGTCGAGTAGAGCAGCCAATCAGCAATTGCTAGTTTTGCATGAACTTCACCTGGAGTAATTGAAAAAAGTTCCAATAAATCATCTTCATTTTTTTCTTCAATCCAATCTTGGAAGAATAAAGATGTTTTTATCGAATTCAAAAACTCGTCGTATTCTTGGTCGAACTCAGTTGGAATTATATCTATTAAAGAACTTTCGTACTGTAACATTTTGCTTTGTATATCTTCATATTCTACGACTTTAACTCTTAGCAGAGGTCTTATCTCTAGAGTTCTAGCAACCATTTGCAGATATGAAAAAGGTCTTGTTTTTTTAGCAGTCGCTCTTTTCAAACAATTAATTATGAAATTAGCTGTTAAAGGGTCAAGGTATAGTTCTGAAATTCTACTTCCGATCATTGTTGCTTGGTATGCTTCTTCACCCAGACTATCTGCGGAGACAAAGTCTTCTTTGCCAGACACTTTGATAAATTCCCATTCTTCTAACAACCCAGTTATTTTTTCTAAAACATTATGTAGTTTTGCAAGGTCTTCATATTGGTGCGCGTAGAAAGTATTATCGAAAAACTCGAACAAAGATTCTCTGTCGACGACGAATTCGCTCGCAATTAAACTTAATATGTGGGCTCTTAGAACTGGTTCAACAGCCAACTTCGAGTATATTTCTTCGGATTCTCCATTAACATATTTTTTAAAAATCTGATTTTTTTCAGCATCGGTTTTTGCAATGCAAATGGCCTCTCCATAATCTTCTTTTCCAGGTCGACCAGCTCTTCCAGCCTGCTGTTCATATTCTAAAACTGGAATGTCCTGCATTCCCCAAGAGCCACCATATCTTTTTAGATCTCTAACTATAACTCTGAATGCTGGAAGGTCAACACCAAGTGCTAGACTGGGTGTGCAAGATATTACTCTTACCAATCCCTCTCGAAAACCATCTTCAATTATTTCTCTTTGCTTGGTTGCAAGACCTGCATGGTGAAAAGCACTTCCTTTTTTTATGCACATCGCGAGTCTTCTGCATTGCCTTGTCGGCGATGGTAAAGCTTTGAGAATTTCTTCAGATAATTTATTCAGTTTTTCATCAGTTGTTTTTATCTTGCTAGCAATTTTTTCAGCCTGAGACTCAGCGCCCCTTTTTGTGTTGACAAAAACAATTGCTTGCTTTTTCTTATTGAGAGTATCTTCTATGATGTTAAGAACAGGGTCAGATTGAGAGTCAGGAATCTTTAGAACTTTCTTCATTAAAAAAAGTTATATATAAATGATTTAAGAATTTTGTGAAAAAAATAAAAAAATTATCTATAATGCGAAGATATAATTGAAAGTGTTGTTTTCAAATCTTCATAAGTAGAACCTAAACTTGAGTGACATGCATTTGCACGACCTTGTATGCAATGACTTAAATCTTTAAAGTATAAATCTGAAACTTCTGAAAGTCTTTTTACATTTTTAAGTTTATCTTGAACAAAATTATCTATATTGTCGCCAATTTTGTCCATATGTTTATAAGCACCATTCCACGTTGCAGAATGAATAATTTCTAGTTCATCGATGATGAAACTTTTTGTCTCATCCATTACTTTGTTGACGAGTTTCTTTGCTTCTTTATAGGTTAATTCTTTTTTTGTTGCAGCCATTTTCTAATGGGATTGAAGAGATATTTATAAGTCTATAGAATAAATGAGCCCACAATATAGATAATTTAAGAATTTTGTTGTTTAAAATTATCTAACTTTGTAAGTTCATGAATTTTAGCTGTATTTAGTTTATAGATTCTTTCAATAGGTTGAATCTTTCCAGACAAATCCATATTGCCAATCTCAATAGCTCTGTTTTCTATGCCCATAGAATAACCATCTTCAAGTTGAGATGTATAAAAATCAATTAAACTAATTTTCTTTTGTAAATCAATAACAATATCTGTTGAAGCACAATTAGCGATAATTCTATTTGCATCAATCCAATCATTTGATTTAATTGCTGAAAGACCAGCATAAGGTTGATCTTCGTAGAAAAATAAATTCGCATTTAATTTTCCGGAATTGTTTAATTCATTGGCAGCAGATATTGCAGCTCTTCTAACAAGAACATGATCAATATGGTATTTAATTCCAATTGGTATAAAAACATTATTTTTTTCAGACATATATTCTTTGAATTCGATTTTAAGATTATTTAGTAATATTTCTTCTTCAGGGTTTTTCCACCAATTTTCAGGCGCAGTTGGAAAAGTAATTCCTTCTTTACCATCACCAAGACCATACCCTCTTAAAGGCGCTTCATTTTTCTCTAAATAAATTCTGCTATTCACACCAAGACTTTCTAAACAATTGTCATCTTCAGTTCTTCTAAGAGGAGATACAAACTGAATTCTTTCTTTAGAAAAAATGTCAGAATTACCTTCTTCAAAAAGTTGTTCTTGAAGTTTGCTTTCATATTCTGGAGAAACATATTGACTCTTAGAAAATACATTTACATTTTTTATTTCTAATTTATCCTGAAGAGCTAATGCTGAACCACCAATACAAAGTGGAAGTTCATCATAATGAGGAGAAATACAAGTAATTGGTAGATTATTAAAAAATTTAGCAACTATTTCATCAACAGATAAAGGTTCTGTTAAAGTAATATTTTGTTTCATATCAATAATGGAATTGAAAAAATGTTTTTATGTCTTTAGTAAAATCTCATTAATTTTAAAAAAAGTTTAAGAATTTTGTTATTTGAGAAAAATTTATAATGATATTGGTTTCATCTATGATTATATTGTACTATTTGAATATAAAATGACTAAGATAAACTATTTCAAACTAATTGCAGCAATTATCATAACTCAGTTAGCTGGTATTATAGGATCCTTTTTCACAGTTTCATCTGTGAGTACTTGGTATGTTACTTTGAACAAACCTTTTTTTAATCCTCCAAGTTGGCTTTTCGGTCCTGTCTGGATTATTCTTTATTTGATGATGGGAGTGGCTCTTTACATTGTTTGGAATAACAGGACAAAGAAATCAAATACTGCCTTAACCTTATTTGGAATACAGTTGGTGCTTAACTCTTTATGGTCTATACTTTTTTTCGGACTTAAGAATCCTTTGCTTGCTTTCATCGAGATAATAATACTTTGGGTTTTGATATTGTTTACTATTATTTATTTCAAAAAAGAATCAAAGACAGCAGCTTATCTTCTTATCCCATACATTCTTTGGGTAAGCTTTGCAGCGATTCTTAATCTTGCAATTTTTTTGCTTAACTAGGTTTTCAAAATGAGATTATGGTCTTTACATCCAAAATATCTTGATAGCAAAGGACTTGTTGCTGTTTGGCGAGAAGGATTACTTGCTAAACACGTTTTGGAAGGAAAAACTAAAGGTTACAAAAATCATCCTCAGCTAAATAGATTTAAAGACTACAAAAAAACTTTGGAAGCAATAAATTCTTATCTATACTATATCTATATAGAATCAAATAATCGAAGTTATTCTTTTGATGGTTCAAAAGTTAAGCATTTGGAGTTAAAAAAAGAAATAAAAGTTACCAAAGGACAAGTTGATTATGAATTTAAACACTTACTAAAAAAACTAAAAGAAAGAGATGAAAAGAAATACAAAGAGATAAAAGATTCTAAAAAAATAGAAGTAAATCCTATATTCAAAGTTGTTTCTGGAGAAGTTGAGGATTGGGAAAGAAAAATGGTGAGCCCACTGATGTTCTCACTGGACATTCACCCGTCAGGTATTTAAAGATTTTTTTCTTGATTAATGTTGACAGACGGATATCTAAAACAAAAGTTTTATTTTAACACGACATCCGAAAAACTAGCAGAAAATATGATGGATATTCTTGATAAATTCAATTTAAAAGGTAAAATCTACACTCATAAAAGAAAAAAGTATGGATGGAGAGATTTACACATGGTTTATCTTACAAAAAAAGACAGTAAAACAGCATTAAATCTACTAAATAAAATTTTAGAAGAATTAAATTACGAAAAAGGATTTTTGTTTCTTAAAGGATATAAGTGAGCCTGCGGAGATTTGAACTCCGGACCACATGATTATCAGTCATGCACTCTACCAGACTAAGCTACAGGCTCATTGACCTATATCCTTTTAATATAAAAGCGCCTCCGCCCAGGATCGAACTGGGGACCAATCGGTTACTTTCGAACCGCGTTTGAAAGTTTCAGAACGCGAGTTCTGTTAACAGCCGATCACTCTACCGTTGCTCCATTCCTGAATTAACAGAAAATGTCTAAGCTACGGAGGCATCATTTTTATTTTTAATTCACTTAAATCTGATATGATAAAACTATTAATTTCTTTATAAAAGTTTCTGTATTTCTCGGGAATAAAGAATATAATCTTATATTTCTTAGAATTATAACCTTTTATTTTTCTTTTTAAGTTCTTAATTTTGTCTTTTGAAGGGTTTTTCCAAGAAGTGCATTCAATAATGATTTTATCAATAACAAAGTCAGGGAAAAAAACATTGTTTTTTATCTTTAAATAAGGTTCATATTCAAAGATAATTTTTTCTGAAAAAAGAAAGTCAGCAACTTCTTGTTCTAATTTATTTCTAACTTTTATATTTGCTAAAGTATTAGTTTTATAATTTCCAATCTTTTTAAATTTCTCATACTGACTTAAGTAGTATTTTTCAGGATTTTCCGTTTTCATTTTTTTATGCCATTTAGAGCTTCCTACATTTAACTTTTTTATTGTTTTATAAAAAGTATTATCAATTAATTTCTTCTTTATGAGATTTCTGCCTCCTTTTCTTTGACCCCAAAAGCTGTCTAATTCTCTTTCAACACTTTCATGTAATTTATTAAAATCTTGATTAAGAAATAAACAAAGAGTTTTTGCTCTTGCTTTAGGAAGATTGTTTATTTCAAATTTGTATTTGTAAAAAGAAGATGAAGGAATTCCTGTTACTAAACAAAGTTTTCTTTCAGAACCTGCTTTTCTTATTGCTTTTGAAACTAATTCGTTCTGTTTACCTTTTTTAAATTTGTAAAATATTTTTGTCATATCTAAGTCTATTTGGACTAAAATATTTTGTTTAAAAAGGCTTACGCATGAATGTCCAGTGAAAAAACAAAAGAATCTTTCTATAATGGAAAGGTATAAATACTAGAATACAAAGTGTATAGATTAGTATGGCTAAAATTAAAATTTCAATGACTATTGATGATCAAGTCTATGACTCTTTCAAAAAATTCTGTGCAGATAATGGTATGAAGATCTCCACTAAAGTAGAGGTGTTGATGAAAAACGCTGTTAAGGACACTTCGCTTAAGGGTTTTATTAAGGATTAATTTCTTCTCTATTCCAATATCTCTATGATAAATATTAATTATACATAGAAACATTAATATAATAGTTCTTACATAAACAGTAAATATTATTTGAAAAATAATAAAAACATAGAAATAACCTTACATAGACAGTGAAAAGGAATAACAAAAGTAAACCTTACATAGACAGTGAAAAATATAACATCACTATAGTTAAAACAATATCTGAAAAAGACATTCTGAAAAAAATTCTTAAAGAAAAGTTTAACTTAACAGATAAAGAACTAGCAGAAGCCATAAAAAACGAAAGAGAAATTCTGCTGCCAATTTCCATATTCCGGAACAAACTCAGCACATTAGAAATCGTAGTCAAATATTTGAAAGAAGAGAAAAGATTGAGTTTTGTAAATATCGCTGAGCTTCTCAACAGAGATGAACGAACCATTTGGCACGCATATAATCGTTCTCTGAAAAAAGGTAACAAACTCAAAATTATTGATTCTAGAATCAAAATTCCAATTTCAATTTTCTCAGATAGAAATCTTTCATCACTTGAATCACTCGTAGAATATCTCCGAGATCAAGGACTAACACTCACCAAGATAGCTGACAAACTATCACTCAATCCAAAAACAATCTGGACAGTAAACAACAGAGCAAAGAATAAGAGGAGGGATAATGTTAGAACTTAATGAGCTAATTAGGAAACTAGAAACTGAAATCAAGCTCACACATAGTTCAAACAATGCACTCCTAAAAGAAAGAAGAGCTAGAAGAATAAGCAAAGAAGACTACGAATTCCACAAAACAATTAGAGAAAACAATGAAATAAGACACAAATACCAAGAAACTGTAAACAACAAACTAGAGAAAGCAAAAGAAAAAATCAAAGAACAAAGAACAAAAGAAAAAACCAGAGAAAGAAAACCAGCAATGACACTAGCAATCATCATGATCTTGATGATGAGCATGATGTTCATGGTGAACTTCGAAGGAATAACAGGAATGACAATATTCTCAAACGACGAAACATTCGTGCAAAACATAGGAATAACATTTACAGACGATGGAATCTACGAGTTAAACATTACAAACGCCACAAGCCTACGTATTAGCGGAGAAATAATCGGCAGCGGAAGAGCAAGAGTAATACTAGATATTAATGGAACTTATTATACTATAATAGACACACGAACCGATGAATTAGACACAGGAATAGGCAACCTGATAACAGGAATGGTCACAGCAGGAGAAGAAGAAAACCTGACAGAAATAATTGAAGGAGTAATCGCAAACATCACTACAGAAGAGAATGTTACTATTGAAGAAATTATTGTTGAAGAAAACATTACAATAACTAAAAATGTAACTGAACCAGTGATTGAAAACATCACAATAGAAGAAATAGTCGTTGAAGAAAATGTCACATTACCAGATACTAATATTACAGAAAATGAAAGCATAAACATCACGCCAGAAATAAACATAACTATCAACGAAATAACTAATGTCACAGAAAACATCACGATCAAAGAACCAGTCGTTGAAGAAGTTGTTGAAGAAGAGGAAATAGTTATAGAAGAAAATATTACCATAGAAGAAAACATTACAGTTGAAGAAATTCTAAAAACAACAATATTTATAGACGAATGCGTAGACACTTGCAACCTAGAAATATCATCAGGAAGATTGATAATAGATTTGAGAAATGTCTCATTAACAATTGATTCAATAACATATACAAAAGGAAAAGCGCAGACAATAGTTAATGAAACCATAAACGAGACAGTAAATGTTACAATCGATGTTACAGAAAACATTACAACAGAAAACCTAACACAATTCGCAGCAGAAATAGGAAAACCTGTCAAATGGGAAAGAACAGTAACACTGGATGATATAAATGTTGATGCAAAGATTAAACTTCCAAAAGAAGCCGAGAAAATAAAAATTACTGGCGAAGATACAAAGAAAGAAAAGAAAGAAAAAGAATCTGTAGAAATTGGAGAAGAACTCGAATTAACAATAGTTCCAGAAGAAAAGGTCTATATTATAGAGTATGAAACACCTGCTCCAGAACTAACTGAAGAAATAGTGAGTGATTACAACAAAATTGTAACCATTAGCTCTGACTTACATTATGAAAACGTTTTGACATATACAGATATAACACCATCACCACAAAACAAAATAAAACTCTACTGGCTGCAGAATGAAAGCAGAGAACTATTCACAGATGTGACCTATATTGATGCAAACAACGACGGACTAATTGAAAAAATACAATGGATAGTGCCACACCTAAGCAACCAAACATTCCAAGTAATAATAGAAATAACAGCTGCAGAACATCTGAACTCAAATAGAGAATTCATAAGCGACATCTACAACGAAACATATCAACAAGATGATATCTGGTCTGAAACAGTAGCTGCAAATGATTATGTGAGAGTAACATTCGAAAGAGAACTGGATTCATCAAGGGACATAACAATTGTTCCAAGAATAGTCAGTGGAACACCAACAGTAGAAGTATATGAAATCAATGGAACAACTCTGATTGCAGAGTTCACAAACATAACAGAAAACGCAAAGAACAAAGAATACCTAACAAACTTGATCGGATTACAAGACACATTCGACTTGAAAGTTGTAGGCGGAAGCGTAGAATTTGACTTGATAATAGATCCAACATTAATACACTATGCTGACTTTGTTAGTGGTTGGAATGGATGGAGCGATGGAGGAGCAAACTGTTATAGACATAATGAAGGAAACAGTTGCGGAACTGGTTATATTGTAGAACTTATTGGTGATTCTGCATCTGCCTATACTCAACAAGCATTCAACTTCGCAGGATATGGTGCGATAACACTTGATTTTAATGTATTCACTCATAGTATGGCAGCTGGCATATGTTTTGACGTTATGGTAGACGGAGTAACAAAGAGAACCTATAGTATTTCTGGTTGTGATGAAGATGTTGCTAACTATGCTTGGGATTCAGCACAGACAATTACTTGGGACTGTGGAACAGATATAACATGTGATTCATCAGTTACAGTAAGATTTGAATCTCAAGGAGCAGGTGATTGGAATTGGTATGACTGCATAGAAATAAATGGTTATGAATGTTATGATAATTCTGACTGTGGTATTTGCGACAAATGTGTTAGTGGAAGTTGTGTTGTTCAAACATCTGCCCAGGATTTAAAAAATGAATGTACTGCAAGTTACAATGCTTGTTCTGGCACATGTACCAAAATAGGACCTGATGGTTTATGCGATGGAGCAGGAGCATGCGACACAAACGACTTATCAGCAAGCGTAGCTGCCAATAAAGTATGTAGTGGAGGTAGTGAAATTGATGCAAGTAGCACTAGCAATAGTTGTGATGGTAGTGTTGATTATTGGAGCACAATAAGAGCATGCACCTACACAGGAAGATACGCAGAATGCGACGGAGCAGGAAGCTGCGACACAGACGCAAGCACACAATACCAACTAATAAGCACATACAACGTACCAGCAAACAAAGTAGGAATAGCACAAAGCGGAGGAACAAGCTCAACACCATACACAGACGCATCATCAACAACAACATCATGCGACAACAGCGTTGATTATTATGCCACTGAAGATGCCTGTACCTACAGTAACAGATACGCAGAATGCAACGGAGCAGCAGCATGCGACACAAACTCAGCAACCTACTACGCAGGCAGCACTGTCAATGTTCCAGATGCAAATGTTGCAAAAACTCAAAGTGGAGGTAGCGGTGCTCCTTATCAAACACCAACTGTTAGTGTACGTTGCGACTATGCAGAAACCTGTGCAGATGGAGGTTGCAGCGGTACAGAATACTACCGAGCTTGTGGCGGCGCAGGTGTTTGCAGAACAGACAACACAGGAGCAGGAACAAACACAGTATACGCAACTTCAGGATACAGTTTAACCGCAGCTTGCGGAGTTACAGGAAGCACACAATGCAGCGGAACAGACCACTGCAGCGGAGACGACTATTACTCAGGTTATATGTGCAATGGAGGTGGAACTTGTAACGTTGACAATACAGATATTGGATGCTGTTTACACAGCGACTGCGCATCAACCCAATACTGCAACAGCGGAACACACACATGCACAGCCCTAAGCACATGCGGAGAAAGAACAGGAACAGACTTCGGACAAGACCCACAAGAAAACGGAGAAGACTCACAAAACCAATGTACCGCCAGCTGGAATGCATGCAGCAGCATTTGCGTAAAACAAGGACCAGACGGAGCCTGTGTAGGAGGAAGCTATGCCTGCGATACAAATGGCGCAACTGCAAACGTAGCTGCAAATTACTATTGTAGTAGCGGTAGCGAAGTAGCAGGAGCATGTGCCACCAATCAATATGTAGATTACCAATGTTCCAGCACCGCTTGTGATGGCGATGGTCAGACCAATTATGCAGATCAATATTGTAGTGCAGGTGTTTGTAATGTTCAGGGATCCTGGAAAGGTTGGTCCACAACTACTGCCTGTGATGCTTATGCAAAATGTCAAGACAACGGTGCAAGCCCTGCAACCTGCGTTAACCCAGTAAGCACATATAATAGTAATATAATAACTGATTTAGATCCTGCAATAAGAGATGCTAGCACTTTAGAATGTCATAGCTTTAGTGCATCCAATGCATGTGGTTATAATAATATTGAAAGACTGCTAATGCTAATTAATTACGGAACTGCAGATAATCATCCTAATCCTAATAGAGGTTATTTTGGTTGGTATGCGGCTTATGGATATGCAGCTGATCCTGTGGAACAGGGAGGTACTTCTTATGGAAATCTATATGTAACCATAGGTGCTAGTTCATCCACTGTTGCTTCTGGAAGTGCTAGTGGGGCAAGCGGTACAGTTGCTGTTGAAGCTTGTTATGTATTAACAACTGACTATGGTGAATATGATGACAACGATGTTTCTTATTATTGGAGTGATGATTATGGTACTTCAACAGGCGCTATAGACTGGAATTCTGGTTGGCAATGGCCAACGGCTGAAGGTCAAAGATTCGACACCAGTCAATGTAACGATAATGCAGATTGTGCTCTTTGTTACAAATGTAGCAGCGGAAGTTGTGTTGTTCAAACAACTGCAGAGGATTTGAAAACCGAATGTACAGCCAGTTGGAATGCCTGCAGCAACATCTGTGTGAAACAAGGACCAGACGGATTATGCGACGGAGCAGGAGCATGCGACACAAACGACGCAACTGCAAACGTAGCTGCAAATTACTATTGTAGTAGCGGTAGCGAAGTAGCAGGACAATGCAGCGGTACCGATCATTGTAGTGGAGATGACAGATATTCAGGTTATAACTGCGATGGTTCTGGTGCATGTAATGTTGACAATACAGATATTGGTTGTTGCCTACATAGTGATTGTGCATCAGATACATACTGTAAAGAAAGCACCTATGCGTGTACTGCATTAAGTATTTGTGGAGAAAGAACTGGTTCTAGTTTTGAACAGGATCCTCAAGAAGATGGAGAAGACTCACAAAATGATTGTACAGCTAGCTGGAACACCTGCACAGGAAGCGGAATCCCATACAAATGCTCAAGAACAGGACCAGACGGCGCGTGTGCAGGAGGAAGCTATGCCTGCGACACCGACGACGCATCAGGAAACATAGCCTCAGGATCAGTATGCACCGGCAGCGGAACAGCAACCGTAGGTTCTACTACTTATTATTCCAACAACGACACAACAGACAGATGCTCACTACCAAGCACACCAGACTCAGGACTAGGAGACCCAACATACGACGTATTCGCATGCGACGGAAGCGGAGGAGTAACAGGACCAGACGTAGGAAACAAAACAACCACATGCACAGGATGCTGCTACGACGCAGGAGCAAGCGCAACATGCATAGCAGCAACCAACTACGGAACATACGACTTCTACAACTTCGGAACAGCAGACACCGGAGCAACAGACTACTGCGCAGCAGACGCAAACCTAGACGACTGCTACAACGACGGAGACTGCAACACTGGAGGAGGGTATTATTGTAGTGCAGGAAGTTGTACAAATTCATGTACACAAAACAGTGATTGTTTGGGTAGTTGGTATTGTCCCACAGGCGGAACTTGTGCAGCAGTTTTAGCTGATGGTTCACCTTGTGTCGGAATTACTGAAACAAGTACTGCAGCAGAAGAAGACGCCACATGTGATTCAGGATACTGTGATAATGATGGAGTTGGAGCAGCAGATGATGAATGGTGCTATACACCTTCAAGTACTTTATATGATGGTCAAGAACCTACAAAATGTGAAATAGATACTGGAGGAGCAGTGGACAATTTCTCAGACGAACAAGCAGTATTATACACTTATGATAATACAGGTAGTAGTTCTGCATACTATGGTTGTCCAGCCTATAGTAGTTGTAAAGTTTCTTCAAGTCCTGCCTGTCAAGCATATGATGGAGATGCGACCTCAGGTATTTGCGGTAGCTTCGGAACTTGGACAACTGTCACAACAGGGGATTTAGAGACAGATAGCGCGGTCTGTACAGAAGCAGTTTCATGTGGAGACGGAACCGCAAGCAACGGATTCTGTTGCGGAGACGATGTTAATGAAAACTATCAAAGTGCAACCTATGATGCAGGAACAATGGACGGAGCAGCAGACGGAACAAATGCATGCTGTAATGCAGCAACAGACTGTATAGATGCTGCAACTTGTTATACAACTGCAGACGTAAGCAACGATGCAGACAGCGACGGCGACAATGATTATTGTAACGCAGGAACATGGGATGACTGCAATACAAACAGCGAATGTGGTGTTGGAAATTATTGTAATAGCAATGATTGTGAAACAGATGTTGTTACAGTCACTTATCAAGGTCAAACACCAACAGACAATAGTAGAAATATAGGTAATAGTGTTACTATCAATGTTACAGTTAGCAGCACTAGCTCTAATGTTGATGCATGTACTTTGGACTGGAATGGAGTTAATGAAAGTATGACCAAAGTTGGTAGTGGAACAAGTGTTTCATGCTACAAAACAAAGAGTAGTTTAAGTGATGGAACAACCTATACTTTCAATGTATTTGCAAACAATACAAATGGGGGAGTAGATAGTGAATCTGAAAGAAGCTTCACAGAAAATACTAAACCTTCTATTTCAGCAGTAGTGTTAACTTCTACATTTGAAACAAACTTGACAAGTGAAAACCTATCAGTGACTTTCACAAGTAGCGATGCAGAAGGAGATACAGTCACCAACATCACAGACTGGAGAAAAGAAGGAACAAGCATAGCAGTCTTGAACATGCCATTCGACACAAACAATGCAACAGGAGTGAAAGATTACAGCACATATGAAAATGTAGGAACAATAACAGGCGCCACATGGACAAGCAATGGAAAAATAGGAGGAGCATACAGCTTTAATGGAAATGATTACATTGATTTGCCAAATGATCTTGGTTATACAACTCAAGTTTCTGCATTTGCATGGTTTAAAGACGAAGGAGTAGCACCAGGTGCATACCACATAATATTTGGAGGACAAGAATTAGAAATAAGCATTCCGGAAGCAGGAGGAGCTATTAGAACAGGATTATATACTGACAGCCGATATGTTTCAAACCATGGTTCAGGTTTAACAGATGGAAATTGGCACTTTGTTGGTTTCACTTATAATGGAACCAATAAAACTAGTTATATTGACGGATCATTTGTTGGAAGTCAAGGAGTCTCAGGGACCTTAACTAGTTCATTTGCAAACAGAAGAATTGGAAGATTTGGAAGTGATAGTACTTACTATTTGAATGGATCTTTAGATGCAGTAATAATATTTAATTATTCATTAAGTGATGCACAAATAAAAGAATTATACAACGCAGGACTTGCAAACCATTCACTACACATAATTCATAGCAATGAAACAACACTCGGTAATAACTGGACTGTCGCAGTCACACCAAATGATGCATACGAAGATGGAACAACAACTACAAGCAACCAAGTAATAATAACAATAAATATACCTACAATAACACTAACTGCACCTATCAATGACACAACCTTAACAGAATATGATAATAGAACTCCAACATTTACCTGGAGCGCAAGCGATCCGAATAGTGATCCACTAAACTACACCATATGGATAGCAGAAGACGCAGCACTAACATCAATCACCAAAACCAACTACACAGACAATATGTGGTACATACCAAACACAGACCTAGAAGTAGACAAACCATACTGGTGGATAGTAGAAGTATACGACGGAACAAACAGAGTGAATTCCTCAATCTGGAACTTCACAATAGAATCATACAAAGCAATAAGCCTAACAACCAGTAACATAGACTTCGGACTACTAGACACCGGAAACAC
>JBDRGV010000010.1:0-4703 GCA_043817405.1 archaeon
TGTGTTGAAGGATTCGAAGAGGGTAAAGCAGTTATCCGATTCTACGAAGACTCAAACGCAATTTTAGTTGCTGGATACACCGCAATGGACACACAAGGAGCTTCAAGAGTTCTAGCAGATTATGCAGATTGGAACTTAGTAGGCACCGAAGTAGAAGTTGTTGTACCAAGCCTATCAAGCATCAGTGTAAACCCAGTCGCATAAGCCGACTGAATTTTTTTCTTTTTTTTATTTCTTTTTCTTTTTGAAATAAAATATAACAAATCTTCTTTAAGTTTTGTATCTCAAAAAGTAAAGCTTTTTGCGAGCTCAGAAATAGTTCTATTTCTGTTGTTTATTTCTTTTTCTTCTTTTTCTTTCTCACCAATTAAAAGAAATCTTTATATACCAATATAAACAAATGAACTAATATGGATGCAAAAACTTTCATTTTCATATTATTACTAATTATAGGATCTAGTTTAGTATTTGGCTTTGATGAATTATTTGATGATTATGTTTACTCAATGGACTCATTCCAATTAGAAGATGATATCTACCACGTTCAATTGGCAGATAATGAAAAAAGCATAATAGTACATAAGAATCAAGAATTATACCAGGTTAGAAATGGGACCTGTGCAGACACTGCTTACTATCAATACTGTTTCATGGGCTTAGAGCTTGACTACGAAGATCATGGAAGACCCATACCAGGCACGATGGGTTGGGAACCAGCAATACTGTTTCAAGTATTTTCTAAGAAACCAGACGTTGAAATCCTACGATCACATGTGAGTAAAATAAATCGTGATGAAAAAGCATCTGTAACAGTTACAATAACCAATGAGGGAAAATTAAACATATACACTTTGAAGTATGAAGAATTGATTCCCGGCACAGCAACTATTTTTTCAACAGGAGCAGATGTTCAGAACCTAGCCAATAAAATAACCTGGAGCAGACCCATATTGGTGGCAGGGGATTCAATAGTATTTGTGTATCAATTAAAATCAACTGGTTATGATGAAATTATTCTTAAAAACGCTACTCTATCATATGTTTATGAAGATTCAAGTTTTACAGACAAGCCAAGTTTAACAGATATAGATATTCAATCACCATTCGCTTTAACCAATAAGTTTGACAAAAAAAATGCTGACTTAGAAGAAAATTTTATCTACACTTTTGAAATCAAAAACACTGATGATGAAGACACATTAAACGTTGAATTAGCACTAACGATTCCTGAATCATTAGACATTATGCAAATAACTCAGGGTTTCAAAAAAGAACGAAACCTAATACACACCTTTAAATTAGCACCAACCAAAACCGAAACACTATCAATAACTCTTCAAAGCAAAAAAGCAGGCAATTATAGTATTCAATCAAAAACAACTATGAACATAAGAAATGAAGTAATTGTAGAAGATAAAAAACACAACATAACCATCGACCTACAAACGCTAAAACCAGAATTGAAACTATCAAAATCAGAAGTTTATGAAGGAAACTATTATACAGTATCGGTTTACATGGAAAACCCTGCAGAAATATACTTCTATGATATTTCAGGGAAATTACACGGTGGACATTTTGAAACACGAGATATTAATTTAGCAAGCATTAATCCCAAATCAACCAAAGAACTATTTAGTGAAGCCATAAAAGCCATACCTGTTGATGAAGATACAAAATATACTCTAAGAGTGCAAGGTAGATATCGAACCATTAATAATCAATACTTTAATTTCGATGAAGAAAAAGAATTAACCATAAAACCTGTTACCGTTGGCTTTGACATAAAAAAAACCGTTAGCCCATCGATCGTTTATCCAGGACAAGAAGTAACTGTCAAAGTTAGTGTGAATAACTTAGGACAAAAAATATCTATTGTTAGTGTCGAAGAAGAGATTCCTGAAGTATTTGGTAAGGTCACAGGCTTGTCAAAGAAAACCATTACTTTAGGTATTGGTGCAGAAGAAGAATTCTATATATATAGAATCACAGTTCCTAAAGACATTGAACCAGGAACCTATACTTTAAACTCTCACTTGAATTATGAAGATTTAGTGATAAAAGACGAACCATTTGACATTGTTGTCAAACTAAACGAAACAACCGACGACGTGTCTAATCCGGATGATTCAAATCCTTTCCCTGTTAAGGAAGAGAAGAAAGGTTTCTTCGGTAGAATAATTCAGTTCTTTAAGGACTTCTTCAGCTGATTGTGCCTCTGAATATATTATGTTTTTCTCTAACAATCTTGACTTTAACATATTGATTAATTTTTAAATCTCCAGAAACCGTTATGCAACGATTTTCAGCAACCGCGATGAACTCTCTAGGATACTTTCCCATGCAAACAACTTTTGCTTCGACAACCTGGTTTTTCTTAAAAGGTTTAGGAATTTTTTCGTCGTGAAAAATGCTAAAATCATCGGCCGAGTAGATTAGCTTAACACCTAATTCCGACTGATATTTTTTCAAAACATCCATGAACCAATCCATCGAGTTTTGCTTTACAGGATTACGACCACGCTGATAGTTCAAAAAATTTTGAAAACCAAATCTTGGAACGTTTTTCAAAGTCAGACAAAACTTTAAAAGCTCTTCAATCTGTCCATCATTATGGCCAGGAACTATGATTGGTGCGATGATTAAATCAATTTTACCATCACAGTACTGAACTATTTTCTTGACCTTTTCCAAAGGATAAAAAGCACCTGAGAGCCTTGAAGCAGTTTCACCATTGAGAGTGTTAAGCGATAAATGAATCGAATCCAAACCCGCAGATATCAACCTATCAACCAATTCTTCTGTTAGCAAAACACCATTGGTATTAATGGAAACGATTTTAACGTTTTTAGAGGCTTTTAGGCCCTTAACAAGGTCAAATATGTGCGAATACATTAGAGGCTCTCCCTGAGGGTTTATCGACGCCTCAACAGGTTTTTTCTTTGGAGAAGCAACCCTATCAAACTCCTCAAGTAAAAACTCATGCTCAACAACGAAATCAACGCCTTTCCTAGAAGACCTGCCGGCATCAACAGAACAATAAATACAATCCAAATTACAAAGAGTATGAGCCTTAACCTCGATAATATTAGTATCCCTATCAACAATGCCAAACTCATTGGTACCAAGCAAAGGAATACCTGAACCACGATGAATAAAAACAGTTTTTTTACCAAGAACATTGGTCAACTCATCCATTCCAATCTTAAGAATCATGTTGATCTTATTATTCAAAGTTTTTTCAGAAACATCAAAATCAATGAAATCTCTATGAACTTTGAAAGAACCAATTTTTTCCAACACCGATTTATCAACAAAAAAATGATAGTACTTCTCGAAAATAAACTTAACTCTATCATCTTCCTCCCGAAATTCGAAATCCTCCAATTCAAGCCTAGTCATAAGCATAGGAGAAAAGATTGCATTTTTTAAAGCTTTGCTGTGGAAAAAACATTTAAATACAACTCTTAATTCTTTTTATCATGGCAGAGGTAAAGATAACCTACGAAACATTATTTGATCTTCTTAGAAGAGAAAAATCAAGAGAAGAACTACAAGAATTAGACAAGAGTTTCTATTCAGACGTATTGGTTTATTTGAAAGGAAAACAATCACTGTTGGGCAATAAAGGATCACAGGCAGAAATGTTTGGCGCTTCAGAATCAGAAAAAGTCAAGATACAGATACAGAATATCAAAAAAATGATAAAAGAAATCTTTGAGAAAAGAGAGCGAAAAGTCATGCTTTTAGCGACTAACAAATCAAAAACAGGATCAACTTTGACAAACACAACGGCCATGCTTGAAGAAGAAAAAGTGTTCTTTGAAAACTTCCTAAAGGTCCTAAACCAAAACCGAGAACAGGTCTTAAAACCAATCATATTTTTTGAAAACAACAAAGGACTGAAAACAGAAGCCATATCTGAACCAACCATGGAATCGGAACCGATTGTTGAACAAATGCAATCACAACCTGAACTTGAACCAGAACAAAAAGTTAGTTTTGATACAGAAGTCCAGTCAGATACTGAACAATCTGTTCCTGAACCAGTTCAAGAACCAGAACCAATCCCGGAACCAGAAGTGGGAATAAAAACCTCACAACCAACGGATGAATATGATATCAAAGTAAAAGTCAAATTCACAGCAGAAATACCTAAATTCATAGGTAAAAGACTGGAAGAATATGGTCCATACAAAGAAGGCGACACAGCAGAACTACCGCAAATAATAGCTAATATACTAATAAATAAGAATCGAGCAGAGAAGATGGAGTAAGATAGTAACCTTTATAAATCGACAATTTCTCCTCAACACAAGAAGTGATTTTATGAAAAAAACAAAAACAAAGTTTTTGAGTTTCCATAAAAACATTGAGGTGTTTTTATGAAAAAACCTAAAACCATCAAAAGGCATTGTCCTCACTGTAATAAGCATGCAGACCATAAGGTTTCGCAAGCTAAAAGACGTTCTAAAGGATCCACACACCCATTATCACATGGTTCCAAAGTGAGAACCAGACAGAGAGGACTATGGAGAGGAGCTGGAAACCTAGGAAAATACAGTAAACCTCCAAAGCCAAAGATGGTTGGTAAAAAACTCAGCAAGAAAACAGACTTCAGATACGCCTGCAAAGCCTGTGGTAAATCACACGCACAATCAAGTGGAATCAGAGCAAAGAAAGTTGAGCTGGTATAGTTCTAT
>JBDRGV010000011.1:0-10408 GCA_043817405.1 archaeon
GAAGACGTATTTCATTTCAAACATTTATACAGATTAGCCCATGAATTCCTAGAAGAAAATGAATGGGAAGATCCTGAAGGCGGAGACAAATGGGAATACTTCTACTTTGAAAGAATAATACCTGTTTCTAATCTCAGAGAACATCGAATCTGGTGGAGAGTTCAATATATTCCTCATGAAAGTCAATACATTCGTTATTTAATGAAAATAGATTTTAGAACTTTAATGATGAAATCACATGAAGTGGTGGTTGATAATCAAAAATATAAAACCTGGAAAGGAGATCTTATCTTGAATTGTGAATGTTGGTTGCAACTAGACTATCAAAACAAATGGTCTGAACATTGGTTGTTAAAACATTTAGAAAAGTTTTTCTGGGAAAGAATATATAAGAAATACTGGGAAGCACATAAACTTGAAGCCTATAATAAAGCCTATGAATTCAACAATGAACTGAAGAGATTCTTAAAAATGAAAACTCCTCTACGAGAAAGAAAAGGTTTCAGAGGAGAAAAAGGCATTCCATCATAATTTTATTCATGGCGTTAAGTTTTTATACTAGATGATAAATCATAAAATAAAAATAGGGGTGATTAATTGTACGATGTAATAACAGTCGGTTCTAACACAGTGGACGTCTTTGCGAAAACAGACTCAGAAGTCATAGAAATAAGAGGCAAAAATGAAACCGAAGAACTACTGGCATATCCCTTAGGAAGTAAAATTCTAATAACTGAACTGGAATTCATGATAGGTGGCGGAGGAACAAATACAGGTGTTTGCTTCTCAAGACTGGGTTTTAAAACAGGCTATTTAGGAAAAATTGGAAAAGACGAAAACGGATTAAAAATATTCAAAGTTTTAAAAGACGAAAAAGTAGATTTTCTAGGAACATTAGGTGACATTTCAGGATACTCAATCGTGCTAGACTCAATTGAAGATGACAGAACAATACTCACATATAAAGGATGCAATAACTATCTAAAATTTTCAGAAATCAACACTTCAAAACTAAAAACTAAATGGTTTTATTTCAGCAGCATGATGGAAGAAAGCTATAAAACATTAATTAAATTAGCAGAATTCGCCAAAGAAAAAAATATAAAAGTCGCATTTAATGCATCGGCCTATTTGGCCAATAAAGGATACTCATACCTACAACCAATTTTAGAAAACACAGACATATTTATTCTTAACAAAAAAGAAGCAGAACTAATAGTTGGTAAAGGAGAGATAAATGATTTGTTACAAAGATTAAAACAACCGTGGATGAAAATAGTTGTTATTACCAACGGACCAAATGGCTCATTCGCATATGATGGGATTAAACTGTACCATATTAAACCAGCCAAGAAACTCAAAATAAAAGAAACAACAGGCGCGGGTGACGCATTTGCATCAACATTCATAGCAGGCCTAATGATGGAAAAAAACATGGAAGAATGCCTTAAATTAGCAACCATAAACGCCGAATCAATCATACAATCATACGGAGCAAAAAACATTTTATTAAGCAGAAACGAGATACTAAAAAGACTCAAATCCGACAAGAGAAAGATAAAAAAGACCAAGTTATAAAAAAGTTTAAATATTACTACTTGTTTAATAATAAAAAAGGGGTGTGTATATGACAATTCAGATTAATAAAATTCTTACAAGAGGAAAAGCAGTATTCTTAGCCTATGACCAAGGTATGGAACATGGACCAACCGATTTTAACCTAAAAAACTGCGATCCAAACTACATTCTAGATATCGCATTGGAAGGCCATTACAATGGAATAGTATTACAACATGGTCTGGCTGAAAAATACTATCAAGATTACTATAAAGACGTACCCCTGATCGTCAAACTCAACGGTCAAACAAGAATAACCAAAATGGAACCCAATTCTAAACAACTATGCACCGTTGAAAGAGCCATAAAACTAGGCGCAAGCGCCGTTGGCTACACCATTTACAACGGAAGCGAAAACGAAGATACAATGATGACAGAATTCAGCAAAATAGTCGACGGAGCGCATGATTATGGATTACCAGCAATTGCATGGATGTATCCAAGAGGAAAATTTGTTCCCGACCAAAAAAGCACAGAACTACAGGCCTATGTTGCAAGAGTCGGAGCAGAACTCGGTGCAGACATTATAAAAATCCAATACAATGGTGACTTTGAAGGATTCAAATGGGTTGTGAAAAATGCTGGAAGAACAAAAGTAGTTATATCAGGCGGTTCACAAATAAATCAAGTAGATTTCCTACAAAAAACCTATGACATAATGCAATTAGGTGCCATTGGATTGGCCGTTGGCAGAAACATTTGGCAACACGAAAAACCATTCAGTTTTTCAAAAGCAGTAATGGCCATCGTCCACCACAACAAAACAGTTGCAGAAGCCAAGAAATTTCTACAATAAATTTCTGGATTCAAAAAAAAACATTTTTTGAAAGCCAAGAAATTTCTACAATAAATTTCTGGATTCAAAAAAAAACATTTTTGCATTTCAATTTCTTTCAGAAATGTGAAAAAGCACAAAGTTTAAATAAATCCAAGATATTATTCTCGAGTATAAGGTGGACCCATGGATAATATATTAACTCTTAATAAGATTAACAAATCCGATAGCAACATAGTTGGATATAGAGCAGTTGATTTAGCTAATCTACATGATAAAAAAATAAACATCCCTATTTGTTTCGTCATAAAAGTCGGATTATTCGATGATTTTTTAGAAAACAACAATTTAAGACCTGAAATTGATAAAATTATTAGAACAATAGATTACTCTAAAGAAAAATCATTAAAATCAGCCTGCGATGAAATAAGAGAATTATTTTCCAAAAGTAATTTCACAGAGGAACAAGAAATCGAATTAGTTGAATCCTATGAAACCCTGGCGATAGACATGGATCACCTTGACATTGCAAAACTGGTGACAGCCATTGACAAACCATACCTCACAATAATAGGAAGCCAAAACTACGTTGATGACTCAGAAAACAATGAGTGCATCTTCCAAAATGTTAAAGGAAAAAACTCACTTCTAAAACACATAAAAGAATGTTGGATGTCATTATATTCTCCTAGAGCTTTGAAATATCGAAATAATAAAGAAATCCTAGAAGAAGAAAAAATAGCTATCATAGTTCAAAGAATGGTTGAAGCAGAGATTTCTGCACAGACATATACTGATGAAGAAGAAATAATTGTCAAAACATTTTTTGGATTTCAAGACTATGAAGATGAATTTGAAAAAGACACTGCGTTGTTTGATAAAGGAACATTAACGGCTAAAAATACTAAAATTAACTCTCAAGAACACCAATATTTGCGTGATATGAAAAATAATAATATAATTAAAAAACCATTGAAAGAAAAAGGTGAAAAACAAAAACTCAACGATAAAGACGTTGAAGAAATGGCTCGTTTAACAAAAAAAGTTGAAGGATTTCTTGAAAAACCAGTGAAAATATTCATGAATTATTATAAAAACAAAATATACATTTTGTTAGCCAACAGAGTTATAAGAGTTAAACCAGAAGAAGCAAATGAAGAACCCATCGAAGAAGATGCAATCATTGTTCCAGAAGAAATAGCACAACAGTCCGAAGACCTTGAAGAAGAGTCACCTGTTCAAGATAATTTCAACATGGAGCAAGACCTGACAGCATTTGAAGAAATGAATCAAGAAAATCAACAAGAACAAGCCCCTGTTGAAACAATCAACGAACCAATTATTGAAGAACCATTGGAACCTGAACCAGTAATGGAAGAAATACCAGAACCAATCCAAAAAAAAGTTCAACCAGAAAATGAAAGCACCAATTGGACCGCAGATACAGAAGAAGAAATTGAAAGCGAAAAAGAACCCTTTGACAACGAAACAACAGAAATTGAACAAATTCCTATTGGCGAAGAACCAATACCAATAGACGACATTCCTGAAAAAGAAGAACCTGAAGATTTTATATTCGCAGAATATGAAGAAAAAGACGAAGAAGTTCAAGAACAGGAGCCATCTTTTAAACCAAAATCAATTTCTGAAAAAACAAAGTCAATTGTAGAACCAAAACAAGTTCTAGCTAAACAACAAATGCCAACATCAAAAAATAAAATGGACGAATCATTTAACATGCTAAAACAAATATTGATTAATAGCGATGATTCAATCTATAATGCCTTAAAAAAGAAACACTTAGAAATGGTTGGAAACGAAGCAACATCTTTTGAAGATGCAATAAACGGACTAAAAGAAAAAGTTAGAGTTCCATTCATCGACGAGATAAGAAAAGTTCACAGGATAAGAGAAAAAGCAGACCAAGGTGAAAAAATAGAAATTGAAGATTCAACAACATCCTTGAGAACAGCAAAGAATTTCTTAAACATGTTTACCTAAAACAAATATTTCTTTAGTCAATGTTTTATGAATGTAATAAGAAAAAGTATTTTTTATTTTCCAATTGACTGTTTTGATTAATTTCTTCGCATCAACGAAGTCAGGGAATACAACAACCATTTTTTCAGTGAAGTTAAAACTGTTTTTCAAGAACTCTGAGAAAGTTTTCTGCAAATCATCAACCTTTGAATTCTTGCCATAGGGCAAATCAGTTACAATCGCTTCAAATTTTTTTTCAATTCTGAGCGCATCGTGCTTTTCAACCTTGAAATTCTTCACTTCAAAAAATTTGAGATTCGCTTCTGCCCTTTTCAACATTATATCATCAATATCATAGCCAAAAGTTTTCAAACCAATCAAACCAGCCTCTATTAATAATCCTCCGGACCCACAAAAAGGATCCAGTATTTCTTCCGAATGCACAAGGTTAACTAAGCAACGAGCAAGTCTTGGATGAAGACTTGTGGGGTGATTATAGGGCCTTAGATGAGCTTTTCTGTCTTCAAACCTGTCATCCTGTTCACCGACCAACAAACAACAAAAAACTTTTTCACAGAATATAATATCTATCTTTGTCTTTGCATCACGCATGTTAGTGACAGGTATTTTAAGATTTTGCCAAATAATATTTGCCAACGCTTCCACATCAAAATCCTTGCCATTGACTAAACGTAAACGAAAACTTTCCTTGAAAACCCTGTTGAAATCATAGGTGTGAACCGCTTCAATCAAATGTTCCTCTGCAGTCTCAAACAACAGTTCATAAACTCTCTTGGTATAAGCTAACCTCTTGTAATCAACTAATTCTGCCAGCAACAAACAATTACCAACTAGTGTATACACCTTTGTTTTTGCCAAAGCCAAAACTTCAGCCACACTAAGATCAAGGTTTTGTTTATTCAAAAAATAGATGTACATTACACAATAAAAGAATTCAAGGTTTTAAAACTTATTGATAATTAATCACAATAAATTTTATATACCTGTCTGTGAAAGAACAATTATAATGTGTGGAATATTGGGAGTTTATAATTCTGAAAATGCATCATACTATACTTATCTTGGACTATTTGCATTACAACATCGTGGACAAGAAGGCGCAGGAATAGCTTCTATGAAAAACAATGAAATAAAACTAAAGAAGAATCTTGGACTTGTTCAAGAAATTTTTCCTGACGAGAAATCTTTAGAATCACTCGAAGGAAGAATTGCTATTGGCGGAAATAGATATTCAACCATTAACGCCAGTGGTGTTGAAAGCATACAACCATTAGTTTTTAGTTTGCATAATAATAAAAAAATAGCAACCGTACACAATGGAAATATATCAAACTATAAATCCTTAAGACAACAATTAGAGAAGAAAGGTTCAATTTTTCAAACAGATATTGACTCGGAAATATTTGCACATTTAATTGCAAGAGCAAAAGGGAAAAAATTACAGACAAAGATAAAAAATTCTTTTCAAAAAATAATAGGTGCTTATTCCTTGGTTATAATGGCTGAAGATGAATTAATAGCCATTAGAGATCCATGGGGTTTCAGACCTCTGCAATTAGGAAAAAAAGATGATTCATACATCATCTCTTCAGAAACTTGTGGATTTGATATAATGGATGCTAAGGATGTAAGAGATATAGAACCTGGAGAAATCGTTACAATTGGAAAAAACGGTGTGACAAGCCAATTTTTAGAATCAAAGCCATCATCAAGTTGTATATTTGAGTATATCTATTTTGCAAGACCTGATAGTAGAGTATTGGGGAAAAATTTTGACAAATACAGACGTCAACTTGGGAAAAATTTGGCCATAGAACATCCTGTTGAGGCAGACATGATTATTAGCGTACCTGATTCAGGAAACACCGCAGCACTCGGATACGCACAAGAAATAGGAATACCATATGATATTGGCCTCATTAGAAATCATTATGTTGGTAGAACTTTCATAAAGCCATCACAAACAATAAGGGATTTGAGTGTTAAGAAAAAACTTAATCCTGTCAGCGGATTAATTGAAGGAAAAAGGATAGTTATTGTTGATGACTCCATAGTCAGAGGTACAACAATGAAAAAATTGACTAGAATTCTACGAGAAAATGGTGTGAAAGAAATTCATGTGAGAATAAGTTCTCCACCAATTGAATATCCTTGTTATTATGGAATGGATTTTCCAACACAAGAAGAATTATTTGTTCATAATCCTGCAATTAGAGAAAATAAAGATATGCTGAGTGCAATGGAACGACATCTCGATGTTGAATCTTTAAGATATTTGAGTTTAGATGGATTACTTGCTTCTGTTCCAAGTAATGGTTACTGTACTTCTTGCTTCACAGGCAAATATCCAACTGCAATAGAGTTCTGAATACACATCTCATTATCACAAACTTTATATAATTAGTTTCAATATTGTAAATATATGGAAGCCGGAAGACCAACAAAAAGTGAGATAAGACAAAACATCGTTGAATTATTGAAATTCATGGGAAAAGCCTATGGCTATGAAATACACAAAATTTATCTTACTATATTTCCTAAAGCAAGCCAAAGAATAATCTATTATCACTTGAAAAAAGGTCTTGACACAGGAGAGTTTGAAGTCGAGAACATAAGGTTTGAAGAAGGAGAGTATTCATGGGGTAAAATGGCTGAAAAGAAATATTACAAGTTAGGACCAAATGCAATTCCAAGAATTTCTGCAAGAGTAAAGAAGTATTTTGACAAGAAAAATAAATTATAATTAAAGTAATACTGCTTTTAAGATAGGCACCACAATCAGCACGAGTATAACCACCAATATTACAACGGTTATTTTTGAGAAAATAATCAACGCTTTTTTCTTACCAACTCGTTTATCCAAAGATTGATGAAACATACGACCACCATCAACAGGACCCAAAGGCAACAGGTTTGCTAAACCAATACCAATGCTTAAAACAAATACCCATTGTAAAAACTTTGACAGAATCACAAAGAAACCATACAATTGCTTTTTTGCAGGATCTTTGACTTCTAAATTAGACTGTAAACCCATGATTCCAATGAAAGCCCTTTCCGGAACATCGGGATTTTGGACCGTGACAATTGTATGAGTTAATTCATCATTCCCAATGGTTATTGTATCTCCTGGTTGAAGTTCTGCCAACACTTCACTAAGATAGGTTCCATTATTAACGACAACACCATTAACCATTGTATAAATTGTGTTTGACTGAACACCCGCTTCCAAAGCAGGAAAACCTTCAGTTATTTCCTGAAACATGTATCCATTGGATGAAACCATCGATCCCAATGTTGGGAATAAAATAAATAATAGCAATAAAATAACCACCACTGCTAGTAAACCATTAGCAACCGGTCCTGCGGCGAACATTGATTGTTGAACCCACCAACTCTTCTTCGTCAACTCCTTTTCATCGGGTTCTACAAATGCACCTATTAGAGGACCAAAGAAAACTATTCCAGAATGCTTAACTCTGATTCTGTGGGCTGCAGCGACAACACCATGACCAAATTCATGAATCACAACCACTGTAAATAAAGCTAATATTCCATACCAAAAAGGAACAAATATTGGACTTCCGGGAATAGGAATTCCAGGTATTACAGGTGCCAAGGTTGCAGGTGCAGATGGAACAAATATTAGTTTATAAATTCCATCCAATAAAAAATAAACTATCAAAGCCATGCCTGCATAGCCGATGAAAATCCCAATGTAGCCAAACCCTCTAATTAGAGGTCCAAAACGATCGGCTATTTTATGCATGAGTTTTATTCCAACCGTTGTTCTGTAAAGAGCTATGAATTTCGCTTGAAAAGTAAATTTTTTCTTATTAAGCACAACTATTAGAATTATTGCAAGGTAAAATAGTATTATCCATTTATATTGTATTACAAAAGATAAAAAACTCATAGTTTTCTTTAGAAAGGTATGAGTATAAAAGATTTACTATTTTTTTCTAACGGTTCTTAGAGCTTTAGAATCGCATTTTCTACAATTAATCTTACCGGCAAACACTTTTAGGTTTGGAGCTCTAATCTTAGATTTACATTTCTTACAAACAAATATGTTCTTGAATAATCTTACTTCTGCTTCTGGAAATTTAACCAAAATAATCACCTCGATTATTTTTGTTAAGCTCAAAAATTCCTAATTTTTGTTGTTTAACCATTTTTACTCACTTTTTACCTGTTTTAATACTCTATCATTAAGAACAGTCCAAAAAACAACTGTTACTCCATCGGTCACTGAACCTATTAATTCAGGAGGTATAATAATATCAAATGTTTCATAGGTTTCCATATCCATTACATTTGCACTATTTCCATTGATGCTTAACACTTGAGCGTTTTTTTTACCAATGACTGGCACTTCAATGTTATCATGTCCTGGCATTACAGTATTTCTCTTTTTACCGTCGAGCATTCCAACAGCAGTCAAGTTGACTTTTGCGTGTCCATGCTTCCCAGGTCTTGATGTTTTAAGGTCTGTAACAATACATGCGGCTCCTTCCAGAACCACATAATGTCCTTTTTGTAAGCTTCCTACGCTCTTATGTTTTATTTCACCCATATGATATCACCAGTATAATAATGTTCTAATGGAAAAAAAGTCCATTTAAATATGTTTTGATTAAAACTAAAAAAACCTAAAAGCTTTTTTAAACCGTTTCTTTCTTAAAAAAAGAGTTAACTTCCTCTCCGCATCCTTGTTCTCAAACTCTTTTTCTAATCTTCTAAACTCTGTTGAATGGTGTAAATTTCTACCATTTTTACTTGTAAATTTCAACTTTTTATGAAGCATTTCATGATACATCACATAGTCCAATAGTTCAAGTTCGTTTTCTAAAATAGTGCTTATAATTATGGTATTGGTGGCGTATTCATAGCTTCCTAGCTTTCGAAATGATTCACGACCCCAAACAAGATTAGGCGTGTCCATGTAATTATGAAAATATTGTCTATTGACTCTGTCGAATGATTCCTCCAAAAGACTATCTATGTTCTCAGCAACAGAGTACTTCGGAAGATTCTTCAGAAAATTCTCGTACAGGTCCATGTTCATGGTTTTCTTTTTCTCTTTGAAAACCCTTAGCATTAAAGATTGAATAAGACCTATTTGTATTTCTTTAGAAACTTCTTTCCAAGATTTAGACAAACTAAAAGCAATGAGTTGACGATTATATCTCACATTTGCATTGTACTGTTTAAATTTGTTAGAATAACTGATTTTTATGTCTCTAGATTCTGATTTATCAGGAAATAAATCGTTAAATGCTTTTTCTGCGATGTTCATTCTACCTCTGAACTTCATATCTTAGAATAGCCGCGATTCTGCCCATATCACGCAGTTGAACTCCTTCTCTTGTGTCAGTGGATATAATCATTATTGTAGAACCCATCTTCTCAGCTTCTTTTTCAAACTCTTCAATGACTTCGTCAGGAACTTCTTCCGATAGAAGAACTGTGTCTACGAGACCCATTTTCAAATCGTTCATGACTTCATCCTGTCCATAATTGGTCATTGCTTCTTTTGTGGCTAGTAAATTAAAGAATTTCTGCATAATCCTTTTCTCTTCAAAAACATCTTCTTCTGATAATATGTCATCTGATTTATCCAGTAGTTCCTGCAAACCAAACTCTCCGGTGTAGGATAGGTCTTTCAAAGCCAGAATTTTTCTTTTAAGCTGATCAGTTATATAGTTACCTTCTGCGAATTCATTCTTTGTATGACCTGGACCACCAATAATAATTCCTTTCAAATCATTGTTTCCTAAAAACTCTGACTTCATCATATCAGCAATCTTCTTATAGAAATCTTTAGCAGCGCCTTCTCTTAGTCTTTCGAAACGATGAGCTGACTGTCCTCCAGCTCTGGTTTTTCCAGGAACAGCCGAGTGAGCTTTGCTTAGTGGAATTATAACTTTTCCTTTCAAAAAAGCAATGTTACCTTCACGTTTATCCATTACCACAAGACCAAAAACTGTTTTATCATCGGATTGATCCTGTAAA
>JBDRGV010000012.1:0-45314 GCA_043817405.1 archaeon
AACAAGTATAATCCCTAGAATTATAAATATGGTAAACTGCCCTCTTTTTCCAGCCATAAAATAACAATTAACAGATTAAGTATATAAAAATTATTATTATCATCAAACCAAAGCTTTATAAAGGAAACTTTTTTCCATATACTTACAAACCCGAGTTAATAGCGTATAGGGTTACTACAGCTATTTCTCTAGGTTTGATGAAAAATGAGCGAAAAAGATTATAAACATTTAATAAGAATAGCCAACACAGACCTAGTAGGCAGTAAACCAATTCTATATGCACTCAAAAAAATCAAAGGAGTGGATGTTATGATATCAAATGCAGTCTGCACAATGGCAGCCATTGACAAAACCAAAAAAGCAGGAGATTTATCAGATAAAGAAGCTGAAAAACTAACAATGATTCTAAAAGACATGGTTGTTAGCGATGCTCCAGAATGGTTATTTAACAAAAGAAAAAATCCTGAAACAGGAAAAGACATACATCTCATAGGTCCTGATCTGAAATTCGCAGATGAGAACGATATTAAGATGCTGAAAAAAATAAAATCCTACCGTGGACTAAGACACCAATGGGGTTTGCCAGTAAGAGGACAAAAGACAAAATCCAACTTCCGAAGAAACAAAGGAAAAGGATCATTAGGAGTCAAGAAGAAGAGTCAAGGTTGAAAAAATGGGAGATCCAAAAAAACTAAAGAAAAAATATAGTACGCCATCACATCCATGGCAAAAAGCCAGAATTGAAGCAGAAATAGTTCTAAAAAAAGAGTATGGTCTGAAAAATAAAAAAGAGATATGGGTTATGGATTCTCTACTAAAAAACTTCAAAAAACAAGTTAAAAAATTATACACGATGACTGGAAATCAGGTTGAAAAAGAAAAAGAACAATTACAAATCAAGCTTTCATCATTGGGATTAATAGACTCAAAAGCACCATTGGATGCAATTCTAGGATTAGAAACAAGAAGCATAATGGATAGACGACTACAAACAATCGTTGTTAAAAGAAACCTGGCAAAATCAGTAAGTCAAGCAAGACAATTCATAGTTCACAGACACATAACAGTTAATGGAAAAAAAATCACTGCGCCATCATACTTAGTTAAAGTAATCGAAGAGTCCAACATATCATTTATACCTTCATCAGCACTATCGGATCCAAACCATCCAGAAAGATATGAAGATCCAGACATTGCTAAAATGAAGAAAGAAGAGAAAATGAAGAAAGAAGCGAAAAAGAAAAAAGAAGAAGAACCTCAAATAGCTGCTTTCGAAGAAGTTCACGAAACAGAAGAAGACATAGTTAAAGATATCAAACCAAAAAAAGGTGAAGTAAAAAAAGATGCTGTAGTCGAACCAGTTGTAGAAGAACAAAAATCAGAGACTTCTGACATTCAAAACAAAAAAGTTTCAAAAGAACAACCAAAAGAAAAAGAAGGTGATAAAAAATGAGTAATCTACCTTCAATAAGATGGGGCGTCGCACACATATACTCTTCCTACAATAACACAATCATACACATAACAGATGTTACAGGAACAGAAACAATAACGCTAACGAGCGGAGGACAAGTAGTCAAAGCTCACAGATTAGAATCAAGTCCAACGGCCGCGATGGCTGCGGCAAAAAAAGCTGCAGAAGTATGCATCGATAAAGGAATAAGCGGACTTCACGTAAAAATAAAAGCTCCCGGAGGCCATAACGGACCCATGAATCCAGGACCAGGAGCCCAAGCAGCCATAAGAACCCTTGCAAGAAGAGGATTAAAAATAGGGTTTATTGAAGATGTAACACCAATAGCACATGGTGGCTGTCGAAAGAAAGGTGGAAGAAGAGGGAGGAGAGTTTAAAATGGATTTTAAAATTCTAACAAAAACAAAAGATAAAGTAACCTTCCAAGTAAAAGGCATAAACAATGCATATGCTAACACCATCAGAAGATTAATGATGTCTGAAGTACCTACCATGGCCATAGAAGATGTTGAATTTAAAAAAAACAATTCAATATTATACGATGAAATGGTATCATTAAGATTAGGACTTCTACCATTAAAAACCGATTTGAAAAGCATAGATGAAAAGTCAGAAATACAATTCACACTAAAAGCAAAAGGTGCAGGATATGTATATGCTTCAGAACTTAAATCAGACGATGCTAAATGTAAACCAGTATTTCCAAAAACACCAATACTAAAGCTACTAGACAAACAAGAAGTTCAACTGGTAGCAACAGCAAAAATGGGAACTGGAAAAGAACATATGAAATGGAGTCCATGCACTGTTCATTTTATACAGGAACCAATAATCAAAATTAACAACAAAAGTCCAAAACTTAATGATTTCAAAGATAAATATCCATCAAAAGCATTTGACAAAAAAGGTTTATTGGATAAAAAAAACATAGAAGACAATAACCTGGTGGATGCATGTGAAGGCGTATGTGAAGAAATATTATCAGTAACCTACAGCGAAGACACATTCATATTCACAGTTGAAAAATGGGGTCAGCTAGAATGCAATGAAATAATTGCAAAAGCAGCCGAAATATTCAACAATCAATTAACAGAGTTTTCAAAACTCATGAAGGCAAAATAACTCCCAAATACTCGCGAGGGTGTCGGAGTCTGGTCAATCGACTACGGTTGAGGGCCGTAGGCCTTAGTGGCTGCGCGGGTTCAAATCCCGTCCTTCGCATACAACGACATGCATTCGTTGACACTGCGTGTCAGGATGACACAAGGTCATCCGTAACAATCAAAAACAAAAGAAAATGACTAAACACGAACAACTAACGGAACTCATACAAGAGTTGAAGAAGAATTCCATAGAAAACAATGTAAAAATATGGAAAAGAGTAGCTTCAGATCTAGAAAAACCAACTAGAAATGCTCGTACAGTCAACATTTTCAAAATAGAAAAATACGCCAAAGCAAACGAAACAATCATAGTGCCTGGAAAAGTTCTGGGAACAGGCGAACTAACAAAAAAAGTAAAAGTAGCCGCTTTCAACTTCTCAGATTCAGCTTTCAAAAAAATCAATGAAAAAGGAGAAGTGTTAACAATCAAAGAATTATTAAAAATAAACCCTAAAGGCAAAAAGGTGAGAATATTAGGATGATCATAGACGCGACAGATTTAATACTAGGAAGAATGGCATCGGTAGTTGCAAAAAAAGTATTATTAGGTCAAGAGATTGTAATCGTAAACAGCGATAAAGCGGTTTTAACAGGCAGTAAGAAAGACATAGAATCCAAGTATTACATTAGAAGAAACAGAGGAGGAGCATTGATGGGTCCTTTTTTCCCAAAACAATCAGACAGACTCGTTAAAAGAGCAATAAGAGGAATGTTACCATATAAACAACCAAAAGGAATAGCTGCATTTAAAAGAGTCATATGCTTCAAAGGATTGCCTGATGAGTTCAAAGACAAGAAAATAGAAACAATCAAAGAAGTTCACGTTTCAAAAGTAAAACAGACAGGCCATGTCACAGTTGGAAATGTTTGTAAGTTTTTAGGTGGTAAATAATGGAAAAAATTATACACGAATCTGGAAAAAGAAAAAGAGCAATTGCCAGAGCGACATTAAAAAAAGGAACCGGTAAAGTCACAATCAATAAAATAAACATAGATTATCATGAGCCAAAATTGGCAAGATTAAGAATCAAAGAACCGCTTCTACTGGCCGGAGAGTTTTCAGATAAAATCGACGTAAACATAAATGTTTTTGGAGGCGGATTCATGAGTCAAGCGGACGCCGCGAGGCTAGCAGTAGCAAGAGTATTAACAAAGCACAATCAAAGTCTAAAAAAAGTATTCCTAGAATATGACAGACAATTATTAGTGGCAGACGTAAGAAGAAAAGAATCTTCAAAACCAAACAGACACGGACAAGCAAGAGCCAAACGACAAAAATCCTACAGATAAAGATTTTTGAGCATATTTATAAAAATAAACAAATGTCAGAAAAGTTATAGGTGAAAAAATGATAATACCGATTAGATGTTTCAGTTGTGGAAAACCAGTAGCTCACTTATGGGAAGAATACCAAGAAAGAGTTAAAAAGAAAGAAGATCCTAAGAAAGTATTGGATTCACTGAAACTAGAAAGGTATTGCTGCAGAGCACTTTTCATAGGGCATGTTGACCTAATAGATATGGCTGCCAAATTCAAGAAATTTTGAGAATTTCTTGATATTTAATCGAAAAAGATTAAACTTTCAAAAGTTTAGACTTTTTGTTTATTCTGGATGTTAAAGAGAAAATATATTAACTGGCAGACTAATACCTTTAATGAAAATGACTGATTACAAAAATTTTGGATTTTTGAATCTCCAAAATTCACTTGAGGTGAAATTTTGGTAGATTTTAACAAAATTGCCAAGAAATGGCAGAAGAAATGGGAAGCTTCAAAAATTTTTGAAGTAAAAGAAGATCCTAAAAAAAAGAAATATTATGTTCTAGAAATGTATCCCTATCCCAGTGCTTCGGGATTACACATGGGGCACGCAAGAAACTATTGTATTGGAGACGCTTTTTCAAGATATAAACGTATGAAAGGATTCAATGTTCTTCATCCAATGGGCTTTGACTCATTCGGATTACCGGCAGAAAACGCAGCCATCAAAGCAAAATCACACCCAAAAAAATTCACCGAAGCAGCCATAAAAAACTTTATCAAACAACAAAAAGCTCTTGGCATCAGCTACGATTGGAGTAGAAAAATATGTTCTCACGATCCCAATAATTACAAATGGGACCAATGGTTATTCCTGCAACTGCTGAAAAAAGGTTTAGCCTACAAAAAGAAATCAGCGGTTAATTGGTGTCCGGAATGTAACACTGTTTTGGCAAACGAACAGGTTCACAACGGAAAATGCTGGCGACATGAAAACACCAATGTTGAAATTAAAGATTTAGAACAATGGTTCTTCAAAATAACTGATTACGCAGATGAAATACTAAGAGATATTAAAAAATTAACTGGATGGTCAGAAGATGTTAAAATAATGCAACAGAATTGGATAGGAAGAAGTGAAGGAACATTAATGGACTTTCAAATAAAAGATTCAAAAAAACTTCTAACGGTTTTCACGACGAGACCAGACACTTATTTCGGAATAACATTCTTGGTATATGCACCAGAGCACCCGGACGTCATGGAACTGGTTAAAGGAACAAAATATGAAAAACCCGTCAAAGAATTTGTAAGAAAAGTAGTTCTTGAAGACAGATTCATGAGAACCGCCGAAGGAAAGGAAAAAGAAGGAATGTTCATCGGTAAATACGCCATCAATCCAATCACCAAAGAACAAATTCCAATCCACATTGCAAACTTTGTACTGCAGGAATATGGAACCGGAGCAATAATAGCAGTTCCAGCACACGATCAAAGAGACTTCGAATTCGCAAAGAAATATAAAATACCAATTAAAGTAGTCATCAACCCACCCGATTACGAGTTAAACGCAGAAAAAATGGGTCGAGCATACATGGGAGATGGTAACCTGGTTAATTCAAATGAATTCAACGGATCAAATAATCGAGAAGCAATTATTGAAATAACTAAATTCTTGGAAAAAAAGAAATGTGGAAAAGCAACAGTACAATATAAACTAAGAGATTGGCTTCTTTCAAGACAAAGATTCTGGGGTTGTCCAATTCCAATCATTAATTGTAAAAAATGCGGTCAAGTACCAGTAGCTGAAAAAAATCTCCCTGTAAAATTGCCTGAAGATATAAAATTCACAGGGAAAGGAAACCCTTTGGAATCAAGCAAATCATTCTTAGAAACGAAATGTCCGAAATGCAAAGGAAAAGCCACAAGAGAAACAGATACCATGGACACATTTGTTGATAGTTCATGGTATTTCTTAAGATTTTGTGATCCAACCAACAAAAAAGAAATTTTTGACAAGAAAAAAGCGAACTATTGGATGCCAATAGACCAATACATCGGTGGAAAAGAACACGCGACAATGCATCTAATATATTTCAGGTTTTTTACAAAATTCCTAAGAGACATAGGAATGCTAGATGTAGACGAACCAACATTTAATCTATTTAATCAAGGAATGTTACACAAGGAAGGAGTTGTAATGTCTAAATCAAAAGGAAATGTGGTGGTTCCAGAAGTAATAGGTGAAAAGTATGGAATAGACGCCGCAAGATTATTCTTATTATTCGTCGCGTCACCAGAAAAAGATATGGAATGGAGCGATAAAGGCATGGATGGAGCCTATAGGTTTGTGAAAAAATTCTACAACTTAATGGATAAAAAAATCATTGTCAAAGCTGAAAGAAAAGAAGCAAGTAGATTAAATAAAACAATTAAAGAAGTTACAGAAAACATTGAAAAATTCAAATTTAATATTTCACTGATAAAACTAATGGAGTTCACAAATTATTTGCACATAAAAGAATCCATATCAAAAGAATCCTTAGAAAAATTAGTCGTATTAATGACGCCGTTCACACCACACATATGTGAAGAAATGTGGAAACGACTGGGCAACAAACCATTCGTGTCATTTGCTAAATGGCCACAACATAATGAGAAAAAAATAGATGTTAAAGCAGAGGCTGAAGAAGAACTGGTTAGCAACCTAAACGCAGACATAATAACTTTACTAAACCTGCTAAAAATCAAAAAAGTAAATACAATAAAATTATTTGTCTCACCCAAATGGAAGTATGATTTCTTTAAAACTTTCAAAAAAGAAATTGCGAAAACAAGAGATGTGGGATTAATCATGAAATCAATAATGAACACGCCCTTGAAAAAACAAGGCAAGGATGTTTCTAAAATGATACCTGCACTGGTGAAAGACCCTTCAAAAGTACCTGCAGTGGTGTTGGATCAGAAAATCGAAGAAAAACAATTGAACGATTACAAAAAAGTTTTAGAAAAAGACTTTAAATGTAAAGTAACAGTTGAATTGGCAGATAAATCAAACGAACCTAAAGCAAAGAATGCCAATCCTGGAAAACCAGCGATAATTGTAGAATGATTATGCTCAGAAATTTGTAATTTCTAACATCCCCAAAATCAAAGATTTTTGTTATTTCTTTTTTAAATCCTTACGAAACATTTCAATATCCTCTTTATGAACGATTGGTGCAATACCTTCATAATTACAATTCATGCACGTGAAATTCTGAGAACCCGTAGCTCCGATGAACCTTGCGGCAGGAGGAAGATTGGTAACCATTTTAACTTTTAAGCTGCCACATTTAGGACAAATGTAAAAATCATTAGTGGTTTCGGCTCTTTTTATGGCTGCTCTTTTGGTAATCCAATAAATAATTAATATACCTGCAACTATGAACGCGATGCTCAGAATCCTTGATAATATTTCTTCTTGTAGACCCATTTTTAGATTAAGTGCACGCCTGAAGGTGGACGAAAACAGCAATCAAAAGCGACCTCAACTTTTCCTCAACCCTGCGACCCTTTAAGCACCACGATTATTATTTAGAGCTGCTTCATTCCTGATCTGACTCAGTTCACAAAAACCATGATCCTAAAGGACAAGATCTCGACGGTCCAGCCAAGACTCTTAACTACGGCAACGCCGCCCTTCAGGCTTCGACTCTACCAACAGCCATTTGCAGTAACAGGTGAGGCTGAGCCACCCAGTCTAGCAATAGCGTGAAGAATAAGTGGTTTTTAAAGGTATTGATTTGTAATCGAAAGTTTTATTAATTTATTTGAAATATCTTGTTTTAGGGGGAATGAATTGAAAAACTCTATAATATTTCTAGGCACAGGCGGAGATGCAATAGTAGTTGGAAAACAAATCAGAGCATCAGGTGGAATAATACTTCAATTTGAAGGAAATCAATTTCACTTGGATCCAGGTCCAGGAGCAGTTGTTAGAGCCATGCAATATGGCATTAACCCTAGAGAAACAGTCGGAGTATTTGTATCTCACAATCATTTGAATCATGTGGGTGGTTTGAATTCAATAATAGCAGCCATGACCTATTCAGGAATTGACAGGAGAGGAGTTTTGGCTTGTGATGAAGAAACATTACATGGTTCAGATACAGAATATCCAGGAATTTCTAAGTATCATAAAACATTGGTTGAAAGATTCATAGCACTAAAACCAGGTATGAGAATGGGTATAAACGAAGTTAATGTTTTAGCAACAACTTCAAGTCACACACCCACTTCCATTGGTTTTAAGTTTTCAACTGAAAAATACAGTGTTTCTTACATTCCAGACACTGATTATTGTAAAGAATTAGAGGAACATAAAGGGTCAAACATATTGATAATAAATTGTAAATATCCTGCTGGTTTAACCCAGAAAGGTCATTTGAACGTTGATGATGTTGTTAAAATTCTTGAAAAAATCAAACCTAAACTAGCAATACTAACTCATTTTGGTGTGAAGATGTTGGACGCAGACCCAATATATCAGGCCAGAGAAATCCAGAAGAAAACCAAAGTTCAAGTTATAGCAGCAAAGGATGGTTTATCCATTAATCCTATTTCTTACTCTTCATCCATCAAGCAAAAGACGTTGGGTTCTTTCTAAAGCAACAGTATTATTAAGTATCCAATTATGCAACCAATGGACACCACTGGCATTGCAGGGTAGAATCTGTCTTTCTTTGCAAACACAAACAATCCCAATACTGCAATGGACACCACAACGCTGATAATAATTGATTGAAAAAATGCCATTGATTGAGAAAGACCGTTTACAATAAGGTGTTCCATTACCACTCCGGAGAATATTAATGGAAAAACAACGTCTCCACCACCTAAAATAGCGTTTTTGATTTTCTTTTTAACGGGTTTTGCAGACGGTTTCATGGAAACATCAAACACAGGTCCTTTTTTTTCAGAATAAGGAATCATCAGACCTGCAAATAGGTTTGATTTTGATTGGAACTCGGCCATTTTAACCATGTGTTTGCTTTTCCAAACAGCGTACATATCATATAATGAAATTACTATGAGCAAAACAAATACCCATAGCAGGTCAAATATTGGAACCAGTAAAACTGCCAATCCTGAGTACATTAATACTTCTGTAAAATTATGTATGATAACATTGTTCTTCCATATTTTTAGTGCTGACAGAATAAATGCTAATAAAAATGCCCATTTTATATCTATTAAAACGCCTAAAGCAATGCTTATTGCAAAGAAAATCGCCAGGAAAAACCAGGCCTTCCAAACAATCATTTTTTTATATTTTATGATTAGAAGAACAAGGATGGTTCCAACTATGACTGCGATTGCCAAATACAAAAATGATCCGAATCCCTGTGTTTCAGGTCGAGGACCAATGGCTGTTTCTTGATGCTCCACAACCATTGTACCATTAACTTCTTGTACAGTTGTTATGTCTTGATTTACCAAATAAAGACCAACCACCTGTGTTAAAAAGAAAACAAACAATATTATTACTGTGACATTCCAATTATGTTTCATTCTTATTTTGTTGGTTGTTCTCTATTAATAGTTTTTGATTTCTAAAAATCTGTGATTTTTAGGATTAAGAACTATTGAAGGTTCTTGATTTTTAAAAATTCTTGTTTGTACATCTTTGCAATTCTTTTATCGTGAATTATAACGACGTTTTCATTATTGTTTTCATTTCCATTCTGTGTTGGGTTATAGCTTCCGGTCACAACTGTCTTTTCATCAATTATGAATATTTTATCGTGCATCAGGGCATCATTATTATCTGGTACAACGTCAATTCCTGCCGCTTTCAAATAATTGTAAACATTGTATTTTGAAGTTATTCTTTGTCTTTCTATAACTCCCTCCACAATAATGCTTTCACTTTTTTCAACGAGTAAACTGGCAATTTTTTGATCTGTGAATGAATATGTTAAGAAGTAAATGCTTTCGTGTGCTTTAACTAATTCTTTCAATATTTCTCCTTGACAATAGTCCGCTGGGCAAAAATAAACTTCCACTTCATTATTGGTAATGTTCGAGCAGGAAGCAAGAATTAATAGAAACGACAACAGAGTTAACATTTTTTTCATAAATAGTTTTTAAATTTACTCTTTAATATGTTCTTCCCATGTTTTTCCGGAAGATTTACGAGAATATCTTTTCAAAACTTTTAGCCAGAGCAAATTTGGTTCCAGGATACTTTTTGTCAATTGATTCTATTAGCGAGTTTTCTTTTTTTATTTTTCTAATCTTTATGTTTTTCAATTTGCAGAAAATAATAATTTCTTCTTCCAATACATTATCCAGAATTTTTAGTTTGTTTTTAATTGGTTGTTTATTTTTCAGATAAACATCTAAATTATTTTCTATTTCGGAATCGAGGTTTGTCGGAATTAAAGTTTTATTGGTTGCTTTTTTAACTTCTGTTATTTGAAGATGTTTTCCAAAGATGTTTTCCAATAAAACCTTGGTCATCAGTGATTCTTTTGAACCATTGACTAATAATTCTACTTTCTTCGGTTCTATCTTTTTATTTATGCGTAAATCCTTTCGGACTCTTTTCTCAATCATTTTGAGAAACGAATTTTTGTCATGAATCTTTTTTGTGTAGCTTAATTTTATCATTTTCAACCACGATTTTAATTTGTTACTATTCTGGAATGGATAAAAAATCGAAACCTTTATATATAATCTTTCCCTACCTTTTGAAAGACGGGTGAGACCATTCTTAGCTCACATTAATATTCAAACTCACCTCTTTTTCCCGGGGAGATTCCATTTTTCTTGGAATCTTCCAGGGTTTTAAAATCATCTTTTTTTCTTTCTTTGGAATGTTATGAGCAAAATTAATAAAATACCTGTCATAATGCCTATAACAAATGTTTGAACCACATCAAAATTGATATTGAAACTAAATTTTTTTTCATTTGGGAAATACATATCCAGCTTGCTCAACTCTAAAGCATACTCTGCGAAGTTAACACTTGAAATAATATCGTGTTCAGTTAAAGATTTGGAATACTCATAATAACTATAACCTAAAATGGGAAACATATTTTTTGAATCTTGTTCTATGATGATATTTTTTATGGCATCTAGCTTTTCTTCCAGAACATTTTCAATATCTTCTTCCGAAGTGGTTAATGCGGTTAACAAAATATTTGCTTCGGCTTTCGCTTTGCTGGCTTTGAAAATACAAAGTGCGAACTCTCCTTCATCATAATTATTCATGGCATCTTGAATATTTTTTTCTGATTGTTCAACTAATCCTGGAACGTATAATCGAGCATAATTTATTCTCTCTTCGGCTTCCGCAGCTTTTTTAATACATGCGTCTCTAAGATGGGATTCTTCTAATTGAATTGGTTCACCGCCCAAGCTGAAAAAATTCACCCAAACAATTGCACTATACAATCTTTCTTTTGCATAGGCTATTTGTGTCGATGAGATGTTTTGTGAATCAACTTTTTCAAGATACCCCTTGGCTTCAGATATTCTTTCCTTAACAATCATATAGGTTTCTAAATCGGATAAAGTTTCTAATTCAACATTGTTAACATAATTTTCAATTGATTCTAGTTCTTCAAGAATTGTGGAATGTATTTCACTGAGTTCTTCTTGGTTTTTGTTTTCAAATTGTAGTTCTCTCAATCTCAAATTGGCCGAGAAACAATAACTGGCACGAGCATAATAGTCTCTGACTGCATTGGCTTCAAATGATCTATTCCAAAACCTTTCGGCAGAAATATATATTGAACCGTTGGAGGGTTCTAATTCACCAATAATGATTTGTGTCCGGTTGCAAAGAATTTCAGATGTTTCTTTCATTAAATCAATGTATTCTTTGGAAATTGCTAATTCATAATTTTTTTTTGAAAAATCTTTACCCGTAAAATGATAAAGTGTTTCTTCAAGGTTTTTTACTTTCACTATGGTTATTTTCTCTTCAAGACCGTTCTCTTTTATTTCTGTAATGTTGATTGTTGACTGCCACTTAGGTATTATTATTTTTGTAAATCCGTTTTTTACTGCGGCGTTTATTTTTTCATTAATACCTGCAACTGGACCTATCAGGTTGCCTGAATTTATGGTTCCAGTCATAATGGTGTTTTCATCCAAATTTAAATCAGATAAAACACTTATTGTTAGAACAGTCATTGCAGCACCTGCACTGGGTCCGCCAACAATTGTTGCTTTAGCTCTGATGGTGTAGAAAAAATCATATCGACTACAATCTTCATCAAGAAAATCACATGCGATTTCATTTGCAAATCTGGTTGATATTTGTGTGTCTAGTTTTGTCAACGGAAATGAATCTATGAATATTCTGCCGGTTCCAGGTTTTACTTCTAAATATACATTTGCAATTCCACCTTCCGTATGATTTGAACTGGTGACTGTTAATAGACTTATGTGTCCGCTTTTAGCATTTACTAAAGGTAGAACTATTATTATGAGAATTATGAATAGAAAAAATAATTTTTGTAATCTCATTTGTTCTTATACCTGCCCCTGGATTCGACCACTTTGAATCTGTTTATTATGTTGTCGTAATTTTTAACGTTTTGATATCCTTTTAGAAACTGTTTAAAAGCTTTTTCTGCTACTTTGTAATGTTTGCTTTCAAGTGCTTGTTTAAATAAATGTATGTCTACTGCTTTATCTTCTAGTTTATCTGAAAAAAATGAGAGTCCAAAGTCTATGAAGTAGATTTCTTTGTTCAAAATCATGTTTGAAGTTGTCAAATCTCCGTGAATAATTCCAGAGTTGTGCATCTCAGCAACTTTTTCACCTATTTCTTTTGCTAGAATAGGTCTAAGGTCCAATAGGTCTCTGATTTTATCCCCTTCTATGAATTCCATTTCTATAACGCTTTTTCCATCGGTTTTCAGTAGTTTTGGCGATTTTATAGGTATCTTTTCAAGAATTTTTGCCTCTGTTCTTGTGCGTGTTTTTCTTAGAGCTTCGTCTATTTCTTTTATTCGATAATTCTTCTTGACACGGTCTTTCTTGACCTTTTCTTTGTCAAGGTAGATTATTGCTTCAGCTCCAGCACCTATTTGTTTCATAATATTGCAAGAAACACTGTAATTTAAAAGGGTTTTGCTAGAACTAGTGCGAATTCTGATTAAATAACATTCAAATGATCACTAGAATTCGCAGAATATTTCGTCTAAATCGTTTTGTGAGAGAGTTTTTCGGTTTAAGTCGCAAACATCTTTTTTATGATTTGCTTCTTTTATCCTTCTTATCTCCCGCTCTTCATCCATTAATAAAGTTTCTTCCATTTTATTTTTTCCTTATTAATATTTTTTAAGATCGTAATTTTCGGCTACTTTTTTGGCCTTATCTGAAACGGGCGTTTCATCCATGATTTCGTCGAGTTCCATATTATTTACCTCTTAATAGTAGTCAATATATAAGAAGTCATATTTAAATCTTTCGTTTTTTAACCATTTTAGAGTAGTCACAACTATTTCAGACCAAATCTAGAGAACTTCTTACAGGAGAAACAAGAATAAACAAGCTTACCATTCTGAGTCCGAACACGGGCATTAGCACCCGATCTAAGATATTTATAACAATGTTTACAGAATTTTCTACGATACTCGGACTTTAATTTAACCTTAAACTTCATGGCTAATTTTCTAGCAAGATCAACGTATCTATCCGAAAGAGCAGAATCCTGACTGAAAATATCATCCGCTTGAGAGAATAACCTATCAATACGATCTTTGGCAATCTTAATATCTTCCACGGCTTTTTTTGAATATTTTCTAACCATAAGAGGACATAGGTTTTTCCCCTATAAAAATTTAACCTTACAAAAACAAAAAAACAAAGCTTTGTTTGATGTTTAAACAGAATTCAAGCAATAAAAAACATTATAAATGACAACTGGTTCTAAAATTGTATGGGTATATTTGATTTTCTAAAGAAAAAGAAGATAGAAGAAGAAACTCTGAAATTCAGCGAAGTAGATGACTGGATAAACAGAAAATTAGAAAGTAGAATAATACGTGAGAAAATATCTACTTTCAAAGATCAAATAAACCAAAAAATTGCAGAAACCAAGCAACTAATGAAGAAACTAGAAGAATCATCTCTCATGAACGAAAACATCCCTGAAAGAGTAAAACAAATCATGAAAGGCAACAGACAAAACTATATTCGAAAAACAACAATATTTCTGGACGAAGTAAACACACCAGAGGACTATCTGAAAATAAGTGATTTCTCAAAAGAATTTTCCACAAAACTAGATGGATTAAGTAAAGAAACACAGAAAAGCTACTTTGTACTAAAAGAATTTCTACAAAGTGAAGTAAGTGCAGTTGCAAAAAAAATTAAAGAAATAGAAGACCTGACAATTGAATTCAACAATGATATAAAAAAGAAAAACTATCATAGACTAGAAGATATAAAAGACAAACTCAAAGAATATAATAATTCAAAAGTGAATTTAGCTGCTTTGAATGATGAAAAAAACAGGTTGAAAGAAGAACTAAAAGTTATTGAGACCAAAAAGAAAATAATAATGAACAAAATCAACGACCTGAGAGTGGGAAGAAGTTATCAAGAATATGAAACTCTAAAAAAAGATGAGAAAACAACTGCTGAAGAAGTACAAAAACAAAAAAAAGAGATTATAATACATTTCTCAACATTAGAAAAAGCTTTCAGAAAGTACAAACGAATGTCTCTAAATGAACAACTAATAGATACATATCTAGAGGGGCCTGCAGAAGCCATTATGAAAGATGAAAATCTCGAAATAACAATCATACTCGAAAAGATGTTACAATCCATAGGTCAACTAGAACTCAAAGATAAAAAAGAAGAAAAAACAAAAGAAGAAATACAAAAACTAAGTAGAGAATTTCTTAAAGAATTAAGAGATAAATTAAAATTATTAATCGAAGACAGTAACAAAATTAAAAGAAAATTAATATCCAACACTTCTGCAATGATAATTTCCGAACAGGAATCATTGCTTGAAAATGTCAACCAAAAAATTAACGAACAAAATAAAAGAATAGAAGAAACAGACAATAAAATTGAAAGAATAAATCTTTGTCTAATAAAACAGGAAGTAAAAGAGATACTAAAAGAATTCTTTGTAAACATGGAAAATGAATGACTACAAAAATTGTGGATTTTTGGGATCTCCCAAAATTTAACGGAGGTGAATTTTGATAGAAATAAACAAATTTATAAAACAATTCACCGATAAAAAAATTCCAAACATTCAAAAAAATGGACGAGAATATTTTTTGGTTGAACTTGAACAAGAAAAATTAAGTAAAGAAATCGATAAAGAAATATTTTCAAAAGGAATTCTATTGGGCGAAATGAAAAAAAGGTTTAAACCAAGCCCTGCATTGATAGATTTATTGGCCAAACTTTCCAATAGAAAAGCATTCATAACCAAGGATGCAGAATGGTTATTCCTGTGCGGAAGAGATGTGTTTGAAAGTAGCATTGTAAAAAAGAATGTGGACGAAGGAGTGGTTCTTGTGCAGAATGAAAGAGATGAGAACCTGGGTTTTGGATTATTAGAAAAAAAGAAAGGGCGATTTATGATTAAGAATATTTTAGACAAAGGTGCCTATCTCAGAAGCAAAAATTAATTTTTCAAAACTTCCAAACCCGGAAGAGTATTATTCTGGATGAATTCAAGAGACGCGCCGCCACCGGTAGAAACATGTGAGAATTCACTTCTCAAATTTAATTTTTCAATAACAGATGCACTATCACCACCACCAATAATGACTCGAGCCTTTAAACCAGCTAAAAATTTAGCCATGCCGTAGGTGGACTCTGCGAAATGCTCAATCTCATAATAACCCAAAGGTCCATTCCAAAAAACAGTTTTTGCTTTCTTCAGAATTTTCTTAAAATCATTCATTGTTTCAACTCCCAAATCAAGGCCAATCCATTTCTTAGGAATCCTATTGACAGGGACTGTTTTGAACTCAGCTTTCTCGTTGATTTCAGTAGCGACAACGATGTCCTTAGGTAAGACGATTTTTTCGTTATTAGCAAGAAGTCTGGCCGTAACAATTTGATCCTCTTCACACAATGAATCGCCTATTTCTAAACCCTGAGCTTTGTAAAATGAGAAAATCATTGCGCCACCCAATAGGATTTTGTCCACTTTAGGAATTAAAGAGTTCATCATGGGAAACTTGGTTGATAGCTTTGCTCCACCCATAATAACCATTAAAGGTTTCTCTGCGCTGGTCAAATCAAGGTTTTCAACTTCTTCTTGAATTAGAAAACCAGCACAACTAGGTAAGAATTTAGTAACTCCGACAACAGACGCATGCTCTCGGTGGCACACAGCGAACGCATCATTTACAAAAACATCTGCATGGGACGCTAATTTCTTTGCAAACTCTTCATCATTTTCTTTTTCTTCTTTATGAAATCTCAAGTTTTCCAATAAAACAATTTTATCATCGGGTATGATCGCATTAGCAGAATCATCAACCTTAACAACATTTCTTCCGAGATACTTCATAAGGCGAATGGCGACTTTATCCATGGTGTATTGTTTAATAAATTTACCTTTAGGTCGTCCTAAATGACTCATGATGATTAATTGTTTAGCTTGTTTTAGAATATACTTGATGGTTGGTAAGCTTTTTTTAATTCTAAAATCATCAAGGATATTACCGTTTTCATCAACCGGAACATTATAATCAACTCTCAGAAGAACTCTCAAACCATTAATATTAACATCCTTTAATGTTCGCATAGGAAGAGAGAAAATAAAGAGATTTAAAAAATTAACTATAATAACTTCAAAATCTCCAGTATTCTGTTGCTATAGCCCCATTCGTTATCATACCATCCAATAACTTTTACTAGTTTTCCATCGGCTTTTGTTGACATGGAATCAAAAATGCACGAATGAGGATTGTCTATGATATCTTGACTAACTAAAGGGTCTTCGCTATATTCAAGGATGCCTTTCATATGATGTTGGCTAACTTCTTTGAATAGCTTATTTATTTCCTCTGCGGTTGTTTCTTTTTTTAGAATTGCTACAAAGTCAGTTATGCTTCCATCCGGAACTGGAACTCTGATTGCCATGCCGTCAAGTTTTCCATTAAGCTCTGGAATAACTTTTCCAACAGCAATTGCTGCGCCAGTAGTTGTAGGCACAATGTTCATTGCTGCGCTTCGACCTCGTCTAGGATCTTTATTAGGACCATCAATTAATCCTTGACCTGCGGTGTAGGCATGCACGGTTGTCATAAAACCTTTCTCAATGCCGAAATTATCATTTAGAACCTTAACCATGGGAGCCAAGCAATTGGTTGTACAAGAAGCATTATCAACAATCACATGTTTTTCTTTATCATAATCATGTTCATTAACACCCAACACAAAGCTAAAGTCAATTCCTTTACCGGGTGCGCTGATAAAAACTTTTTTAGCTCCTGCTTTTATGTGCTTCTCGGCTTCTTCCCGTTTTCTAAATCGACCTGTACTTTCAATAACTATATCCACATTTAATTCCTTCCAAGGAAGCTTCTCAGGATCTTTTTCTTCAAAAACGCGAATTTCTTTGCCATTTATTGTTATTGTTTCTGGTGTGTGATCTACCGTTCCTTTGAATACCCCATGAACAGAATCATATTTGAACAGATATGCCAAAGTCTTGTTATCTGTTAAATCATTTATGGCGACAAATTCAATATCTTTATCAGGATTCATCAATCCTGCCTTTAAAACCATTCTTCCTATTCTTCCAAATCCATTAATTGCTACTCTTACCATTTGATTTACCTCTTCAAAGCTTTGATTCCTTAAAATTATTATTTGTTTTTTGCCAGATTTCCTCATAGGTGGCTAATTTTTTCTTTATGAGAATGTCAGTTACTACTTCTAATTGGCTTCTTACAAGGGCCAGCTTATAGGCATTAATCAACAACAATTCTTTCAGTTCTTGTTTTGAAAGCTCTGTTATTTGTTTATCAAAGTTTTTCTCAACTGCTTGTTTTGTTTCTTTATTTAGAGCCAGATTAATCACCCCTATGTTTGAACTTGTCCAGTAGAATATAAAAAGGTTTTGCTTTTTCAGCTTTAACTCGAAGAATCTTTTTACTAATGTAATATATTATTCTTCCAATGACTATGGAGACTATAACTATCGCAAAGAATATTAAGAATTGGAATATGGTATTTCCGAAGTAAACCGTGTCCAGCGCTATAACTATGAAATGTTATTATTTAGAAATGATTTATATTTTTTCTGGTTTATTTTACATACAAACTTTTTTCAAATAAATTAAACACTCTTTGCAAATCTTTTTCTGTGACTTGGTTTCTTAATTCCATTCTAGCTGATGCTTTTGTCAATCTCATTATTCCAAGAATTTGTCTTGGACTTATGTCGACTAAGAATTTTGCTTCATCTTTTTTTATCTTTGCGCTGAAATCAACTATTTTGCTTTTCAACTTTTCATCAAATTTAATATCTATCATTTGAGAGAATTCGATATAATCTCTTATGAATAATGAGTCGTTCAATTCAAGATTTTGTTCTCTTTGGGTTACAATTTTTTTTGCAATGTCTATGAATTGTTTGGTGTCTGGTTTTCTTATGAAAAACACCAAGTGAAATCTTGATAATAATGCAGGGTCGAAAGGTATTTGTTTAAGCCATGTTTCTTTTGTTCGTCCGACGAATTTATCACCTTTCGGGTTGGCGGTTGCTAGCATGTTAATTCTTGCATCCAATTTCACGTGTTTATTGCCTTTATCATAGGTTATGAATCCTTTTTCCATTGCATTTAAGAGTGCGCCTCTTTCTCGTTCTCTCATCAGGTTTAGTTCATCGACACAGCAAATTCCCTTATCGGCTAAAGGTAGCAGTCCTTTTATCATTTCATTTCCTTTGAAGGTGACTCCGAGGCCTGCTGCACTGGTTCCCGATCCCAATCCGTAGGATGATATTGGCGCTAGGTCGCTTATTGATTTTAATATGTCTGTTTTACCTGTGCTTGGGTCTCCAAGCAATAAAACATGTACGTGGTCTATTGAGAATAATTGTAGTAGGGCTGATTCTTTTGCTTCATCCAGTCCAATGATGTGTGGTGCTATAAACTCTTTAATTTTTTTTTCAGCTACCTTTGCAAATTCTTCGTATTTTTTATGTCTGGCTTCTTCTTCTATTAAATTATTCCAAGTGGTGATTGTTTTAAGCAATTCTTTGCTTTCAACGGCCTGTGTTATGTTTGGAAATGTTTCATCTTCAATTAGTTTTGGAGAAACTTTTAGTGAAGAGTAGGTGATTCCTATGTGTCCTAATTTTAATAGTTTTTTGACTTTTTTGAAGTCATTTATTTCTAGATAGGGTTTTATATTTTCCAAATCTCTCTCGTTTTTTTTAGAAAGAGGCCATAATAGCTTTATTATATTCATTTTCCCTCTTTTTGTAATAAATACTTATAACATATAAAGTTTTCGGGATTTTGATATTAATATACTTTTTTCCTCACATTTTCCAAAACCTTTTTATATACATAACTCTATACTGTTATAGGGGGGATTAGTAAAAGCACATTAATTCTTGAAAATGGACGATACAGATTTTGATAGACTAATGGAAATTCAAAGGACAACTGCGTCCAGTATAAGACAGGAGTCCGAAGTAGACAATAAAATAAAAATTTTGGATATTTTGAATGAGTTAACTACAACTAAAGGTAAGAAAGTCCAAGTTGAAGAAGTAATTATCGAAGCAGGTATTCAAGGTCTTGGAGAAGCTGAAGTTCTTGCAACTTTGGATGCTTTGAAATCGGATGGAATGATTCGAGAACCTGACATTGGTTATGTTCAATTAACATAAACAGTGGTTTCTAAAATATAGTTTTCAAACATTATTTAAAATCCTGATAATGTTTTCTGAGAACTATTCTTAAGGATATCATCAAAACTTGTATTGTAAAATGAAAGAACAGAATCTGCTAAAGGTTTTATCTGTTTCTCTATGTAATGATCATAGTCAATATTACTTTTATGAAGTTCCAATGGTTCGGGACCATTAATGGTCATTATATACTCAATAATATTACTTTTTACTTCCTTTAACATTCTGGCCGCCTTGACATGCGGAGGTGTTGTTTTAGTATATTCTTCCAATCTTTTTCTTATGGCTTTTCTATAGATTAGCAGATCATCATATTTTCCTTTTTTCAAATCATTAACGAATTTTTTAACGTACTTATCAACTTCTTTTTTTTGAAAAACCATTTCTATGAGTTCAAATTGAAATTTTTTAGCCAAATCAGTCCAATCTCTTCGAACAAATTCTAAGCCAACAAAATCCATTTTTTCCTTGTCGTCTTTTACAATAAGTCCCGCGTATCTTTTCTTAGAACCTTCTTCGCTGCCTCTGGCTTTGGGCATCAGAAATCGTTTGTAAATCTTCTCAAACTCTAATTCCAAATAGTTTCTGCAACCATACTCTTTTTGTATGTGCTTCTTAAAAAAATTATTGGTTTCTTTTTGAATTGTCAATCCGATTCTATTGGCTTCTTTTTCTGATTTAACATTAAGATTTACAAAGATGCTGTCTGTATCTCCATAAATAACTTCATAGCCTTGTTTTTCAATTCTTTTGGTAGTAAACTTGATAAAATGTTGTCCAAAATAGGTTATTGCGTTTGCAATGTCAATGCTGTGAAATCTGAAAACAGGATTGGCCATTACTCCAAACATGGAATTCATAACAACTTTGATAGCATAACTGCCAGTGGCATCTTTCTTTTTCTTGATTTCATCTCTTGCATCCCAAAGTTGTTGAATCATATCGGACAAGATTCCGTGTTCTTTTCTGAAACAAGCGCCATTCGGTGCTTTTATCAAATCCTTACCTTTGCAATCTTTGACATAAGTAAATGGATCAATGTTGAAAGTTCTTATGATGCTAGGATATAGACTTTTGAAATCACAAACAATAACATAATCATATATGCCTGGTTTTGATGCCATAACAAAACCACCTTTAATTCTTTCTTCACGTACACCGAATTTCGCTGATGGAGCCACATAACCTTTAATTCTTAGGGCTCTCAAATAAAGAGAATCAAAAGCAGAAATGCTTCCTTTAACTCTATCTAATTGTATTCCTGTGAGTAAAGATCTCTGGGTTGTTAAAGCAATAACTCCTGTTTTATCCAAAATCTCAAGAACCATTTCTGAATCTTTTAAATTATAATCTGCTAATTTTTGAGGATTATTTTTGAAAGCATCTTCGATCTCAGCACCTTTGTTTTCAGAACCAATAAGTTTTTTCTCGCCCAAAAACTTTTCCGCTGCAGTATCTAATTTATAGTTCTTTAATTTGATAAAAGAAAGTTTCAATAGTTGAATGCCATCCAAAACAATTCTTCCCTGCAAATTCGCAGATGAATCTCTGAAAAATGATTCCTGTCGTTTGATTAGACAGTTATCGTCGGTTCTTCCAATTTGAAATGGCATACCATATTCTTTGAATTTATCGTGTAATATTTGTAGGTCAAAATCTATAACATTCCAACCAGTAATGATGTCAGGATCTAACTCTATAACTTTTTCTTTGAACGTCTCTAATAATTTTTGTTCGTTTGAGACAGAAACCGCATTTTTTAATTTCTTATTAGAACGAATGAAAACCTGTGAATAATCTTTTGTAGCCATTGATATGGAGTAGATTTCTTTTGCATATCTATTGGTTTCAATATCTATAGCCAATATTTTTAATTTTGGAATCCATTCAATGGGTTTTAGTTTAGGTTCGTTATAAACTCTGTCAATTTTTTCGTCTTTTTCAAAATCACCTTCAACATCCAATGTTCCTTTGATGCCCAAGTCCATCATGAATCTATAGGCAAATCTGACGTCTGCTTCAAAGCATTCGATTTCTTTTTCTTCAAACTGTTTTCTAAATTCAGGAACCTGCTTAGGAATGTTTAAAATAACTTTGACAACTTTTTCATCTTTAAAATTCTTCAAACTAACTTCTTCATAATCAAACTCTTCTATTTTCAAAGCTTTCTTCAAATCTTTATCTTTAATGTAAAAATATGGTCTGAAAAGATTCTTTGTAAGAAATGACTCTCCATTTTCTAGTCTGCCGAAAAGATAGATATATGCTTTCTCATCTTTTACACGATAAGTAGGATAAACAACGAAACCTTTCATGAAATTCGTTAAGAGTAAGGGTTATTTAAAGTTAGTGGATAAATTTATATATGTTCAATTCTAACCATTCTTCATGGTAAAGCGCATTATGATTGTTAAGAAAGAGAAATGCAACCCTGAGGGTTGTGGAGATTATCTTTGCATTAGAGTTAGTCCTAGCAATCGCGCTGGAAAAGAGGCCATATTCAAATCTGCAGACGGCAAAGTTGCTGTGAATGAAGAAGTAATAACTGACGGTGATAGAATTGCGGCTAACAAATGTCCTTTTGAAGCTTTGGAAATGATTAGACTTCCAGAAGAACTGAATAAGGATCCGATTCATCGCTATGGCAAGAACGGCTTTGCACTCTATAACCTTCCAACACCGGTATTTGGAAAAGTGGTGGGAATCATTGGTAGAAATGGAATAGGAAAATCGACTGCCATAAAGATTCTTGCGGATGTTCTAAAACCAAACCTTGGGAGAATCGAGGAGAAAAACTATGAAGCAAGCCATGAAGAACTAATAGCATATTTCAAAGGAACAGAGGCGCAAGCATTTTTTGAAAAAAGAAAAAAAGGTGGAGTAAAAATCGCTTACAAGCCACAACAGGTTGATTTGATACCTAAGCAATTTTCAGGAACCGTAAAAGAATTGCTTGAGAAAACAAATGAAACAGGTAGGTTAAATGAAATTGTTGAAAAGTTGGATCTTACAAAGTTATTGAACCATAAAATAAATGAAGTTTCAGGCGGAGAACTTCAAAGAGTTGCAATCGCGGCCACTGTTTTGAAAAAAGCAAATGTTTACTTTTTTGACGAGCCAGCATCATATCTTGACATTAAACAACGTCTGAAGGTTTCAAAATTCATTAGAGAATTAGCAACCCCTGATACTGCGGTTATGGTCATTGAACACGACTTAATAATCTTGGATTACATGACTGATTTTGTGCATTTAATGTATGGTAAAGAAGGTGGTTTCGGAGTTGTATCAATGACAAAAACCACCAAGGCAGGAATTAATGTTTATCTTTCAGGTTACCTGAAAGAAGAAAATGTAAGGTTCAGATCTAATCACATTAAATTTTTGAAAAAACCACCTGTCAAACAAAGACCTGAGTTTGAAATGGTCGAGTGGAATAAACTAAGCCATAAGCAAGGAAGTTTTGATCTAAAAATTAATCAGGGAGTAATATACAAAGGAGAAATAGTAGGTATCTTGGGAGAAAATGGAATTGGAAAAACTACTTTTGTAAAGATACTTGCAGGAGAAATAAAATCCAAAGATGAAATAAAAGAGTTAAAAGTCGCCTACAAGCCACAATATTTGGAAGTGTCCGATGAATTGGTGTCGACGACTTTAAGACGGGCCATAGGAAAATATGGCGCGATGATACTCGAGCCTCTTAATTTAAAGAGTTTTATGAATCGAAAACTAAGCGAGTTGAGTGGTGGAGAATTACAGAGAGTTATGATTGCAAAATGTCTCTCTGAAGATTCAGATTTAATATTAATGGATGAGCCATCGGCCTATTTGGATGTTGAGCAACGTTTAGAAGTTTCTAAAGTGATAAAAGATATTATGGAGCAGTCGGGCAAATCTGCTTTGATAGTTGATCATGATCTATTGTTTGTGGATTATCTTTCAGACCAACTAATTATTTTTGACGGAGAACCAGCGGTCAGTGGTTTGGTCAACGGTCCTTTTAACATGGAGCAGGGGATGAATAGATTCCTAAGAGATGTGGAGCTTTCTTTCAGAAGAGACGAAGAAAACAATAGGCCGAGAGCCAACAAAGTTGATTCTCAACTAGACAGAGAACAAAAAAGTAAAGGGAAACTGTATTATGTTTGACCTCTAATAATTATGTTCCCTTCATAGTTTCCGGTTGTTAATATTTCATTTGCATTTATTTTGAAAGCCATTTCTAACTCTGAACCCGCAAGGAGTTTTTCATTTATTGCTTGAAAATCTCCGCTCAAAGTTTTACTGGTTGCAAAATTGTTTGTTGAATATTCAATGTCCTGCAATGATATGATTCCATCTTTGTTAGCAAGAGAGGTTCCTTTGATTTTCAAATCAATATCTTGGTTACCAATGTTTTTAACAACAACCACTTCTGTTGCGGAATCACCACCTTGTAATTCGAATGACAAAGAGGTTTCAGCAGTTATGGCTGCTAAATTAAGATATTCAAAATAAGTAGTTTTAGAAACGCTGTCGGTGTTAGACGTTGCCATAACCTCTAGTTCATAAATCCCTGATGTATAGTGATAGGGTACTGAAACCATTCCTTTGAAAGAAACCATTGAATCAACTTTATTTGTTTGTGTTAATTCGAATTCGTTGTTTTCAAATATGACTTTAACATTTTCCAATGAGTTTTCTTTATCTGATACTTGAACAGAAACTTCAAATTCCTTATTGCTTCCGGCAACGGGTTTTATTTGTACACCTTCTTTTGAGGCATTGTCATCATACAATATTTCAAAACTTAATATTTCTAAATTATTGTTTTGTACATTTGCTTGAACATCAATGACAATGTCCAGAGGTCCGCTTTGAAATATTCCAAAGACCGGTGTTCCTGCAACGAAATCTGCAGAGTTATCATCTGTATCTTGATTATCAATTCGTCTAAGACTTTGTCCTTCGATAACTCCTGAATGCGGTGTTCCTTCGTAAAGATAGGGTTCCATATCATTTGAGTCTCCCCAACCAATCGCATCCATGATTATATCTTTATTTTTTAGTGCAACGCCTGCATCAACATTGCCAAGAGTCATTGCTTCTTCATAGTAAGCATCTGGCCAGGAGGATTGATCTTTGTTTAGGCTAAAACTAGAGTCTGCTATCAACAAATTCCTTCCTGGCAAGATGGTGGTGTTTGGTGGCAGGGTAGCGTCTACGGACGAGGTTTTTGTGGCGAGAATCCATCCAGAAATATCTACGGATTCCATTCCTTGGTTGTATAGAAGTATTGCTTCCCCACCATTCTCGGTGTTCAGAGGATTATATAGTACTTCAGAAATTATTACTTGCCCGAATGCAGGCTGTATTATTAATAAAAACATTAACAGGATAACTTTTTTTTCCATTTTAATCTCTCCTGCCTGCCAGAAACCGAAACGTTTTTTATCAAGAGCTCATCTTTAATAAGTGTTACGCAGGTTTTTCCGGAATAATTTCGGTGAGTTCGAAAATGAAGATCATAGAAAAAACTTTTTTTACACTGGCAATTGTTTTTCTTGTACTTGTGGTTATATTGGTTCCTTTGAAAATATTATTGTTTAACGAAGATTATTATCATTTTCAGTTTGAAAAAAATAGTGTTTATAGCAAAGTTGCTAATGCGGATGCTGTTCTTGATAATCTATTGACTTTTTTCAAGGGCGAAGTAGAATTAGATTACTTTACTGATAATGAGAAATCTCATCTGGAAGATGTAAGTGTTTTGTTGAACAGGTTTTTTTTTGTATTATGGTTCTCGGTGATAATGGTTTTTGTTTCATTAACAACTTTATTTTTTCTCAACAAGAAGGATTTCAAAGAAAATGTTTACAAAGTATTATTTCTAGGTGGATTATCTTCGTTTGCATTGTTGATATTGTTATTTTTGGCGTCTATAAATTTCTCACTAACATTCGGCGGGTTTCATCAAATATTTTTCCCACAAGGAAACTTTTCTTTTCCAGAAACTTCTTTGTTAATAACTTTGTTTCCACAGGCTTTTTTCAGGTCCTATATGCTCAGAATGCTGATAACTTCTTTATCATTATCGGTCGTATGCATGGCGCCTCAATTAATTCTTAACAGGTTGAATAAATAAAACCCTAAAATTTTTAAAGTGTCGAAAGTTAATGGTCAATGAGGTGTTTTCAATGGTGTTAATGGGTTCGGACTATGATGTTATAAAACTCGGTGATGAAGCAATGGATTTTTCTTTACCTGCAACAGATGGTAAGACCTATTCTTTACAGGATTTCAAGGATGCAAAAGCCATACTCATAGTTTTTATGTGCAATCATTGTCCCTATGTAATTCCTAAAATTGATGAATTGAAAAGAATAACCAATGATTATAGAAATAAGGGTTTAGTGGTTATTGGAATTAATCCCAATGATGATACTGATTATCCTGAAGACAGTTTTGAAAACATGCGAAAAATGGTTGAGAAAGAAAACATAAACTTTATTTATTTACGCGATGAAGATCAAAGGGTTGCTAAAATTTATGGCGCGGTATGTACGCCTGATCCATTCTTATTTGATGCGGATTTTAAGCTAGTATTTCATAGCAGAATAGATGACAAGCACGGAAGTGAACCTGTAAATAATCATGAACTACATGGTGCCATTGGAGAATTATTTGCAAGAGGAGAAATAAGTTCTGAAGAAAAACCTTCCATGGGTTGCAGTATTAAGTGGAAGTTTTGATTAATCTTACTTAGCCACGATTAATGTGCTTGTAATATTAACTTCAGGAAGAGATCTGATGTGGTCCATTACAAAGGTTCCTGCGTCTTCAGGATTTTCACTTTTAATTTTTGCAATAATATCCCATTCTCCAAATAGAATATGTGCTTCTTCTATTTCTTTATGGTCTAGAAGTTCATCTAACACTTTTTGTTCGTCACATTCCATTAATCCGATTAAAACATATGCTAACATTTTATTTACCTCAAAAAGCTTGAAAGAAGATTTGTTTTAAAAGGTTTTCTTTATTACAAAAACTTATTCAATTTTTGGAATGCAAAATGTAAAAACCATTTTGCTATTTTATTAATCTGGCGAAGCTTAAGAATGCAGTGTGACCCAAATCTTTCATTCTAGGTCTTAAAATTCTTCCTTTAACAGTCCATTCTCGTTCCATTATCTCAGTTGTTTTCTCGTATAGGAACTTATCTGAGAGTGCTTTTACGAATTGTTCTGTTTGATTTATGTTTGGGCTGTAGGAAACTACAAATCCTCCTTTTTTCAAAACTTTCTCAGCAGTTTTGATTGCCTTCCATGGTTCAGCCACATCAAGAATTAATATGTTGACATTTTTTTCTTTGATTTTCTTTTCGTTGAAGACATCGCCTTTTTTTATTTCAATGTTTTTCAGGTTTAGAGCATCAACGTTTTCTTTGGCAACAGCTAAGTGGTCATCGTGAATGTCGTAGCTAATAACTTTTTTAGCAATCTTTGCCAGGTAGCATGCAAGTCCTCCGGAACCGGTTCCTGCATCCATGACAATGGATTCATTGTTCATTCCAGTGTTGGTGATAATTGCTCCAATGTCTTTAAGAGTTATGATTTGTGCTAATCGTTTTATTCGCTTGTAATGGTCGATGAATGATGGTTCCAATACATAGTAAACTTCTTTTCCGGCTTTAGCACTGCTTTTTTTCAAATCATTCTTTTTTATCAAACCGAATTGTGTACTAAAATCTTTTGTGTCGTCTACTAAGTGCTTTTCGAATCTTGATAGAACTACTGTTCTGCCGTCGACTTTTGTTGTTCTCTCTTTTTTTATAAGAAGTTTTTTTGCCATAGTAAATGAAGCGGAAGGGGAGACTTTCAGTAAACTGCGTTTCCTGAATGTTGAACGCAATTCAACATTTGAACTCCCGATCTAGCGCTCTGCAGGCGCTCGCCTTAGCCGCTTGGCCACTTCCGCACTTGAGAAAATGAATAAGAGTGCTTATTTAAAGCTTATGGAATATGACAAAAAGAATTATTTACTACGTATAAATAGTTATAAGGGAAATATTTATATATTATATTAATATACTTATGGTCATGAATACCCTTGATGTAATTGCTTTAACAACTGTAACCTTAACAAACATTGCTTCTTTTGTACACACAGTTTTACCAAATAAACACGGACAAGAGGTTGGTGGAATTGTAAAAAACTATAGAAATTTTTTACAATGGGCAGAAGGAGAAACTGCGTTTGATAACTATAAAACAGGATTAATAGGTCATATTCCTGGAATTCCATTATCAGGTCTAGGTGTTTTCTTAGGAACAATATACAACAAAGCAAGTGAAAAAATAAAAGATAAGTTGTATTCAAAATGAACAAAGAAGACAGAAAAACAATTGATGAATGGATTACTTCTGCTCAGAAATATTATAAATATGATTTACCTTCTAAAGATAAAAACTATTTAATAGATATTATCGAATGGTACTTTGAAAACGATTTCAAAGTGGAGAGGAGATCTCCTAAATTAATCGATCCTGGATTGGGTCAAGACATGGCTTTTGAATATTATGGAAAATCATCAATTCCTGCGGATATGAAAAAAGGAATGAAAGCATATGCTAAAGCAGGAGATTATGCACTTTTCATTGCTGCATATGAAACAAATCTTGAAATTAAAAACGCGAAAGGTCATTTGAATACTGCGAGTAATTGTTTTAAAGATGCAGAAGGATTGGCCAAGGCTTTAAAATCACCAGAAGAAGAATGGTTTCAACATATTCAGAAAAACTTAGAGATATACTATGAGGTTCTAACAAGATCCATTGATTTTAACTTCTTAAACTTCAAATATAAAACCCATGAAGAACACCTAAAGAAGAATTTGAAAGCAATAAAAGGAGTAGATAAAACCTATAAAGAAATTACTTTAGCTTGATTTACATATTAAAGAACAATTCTTCTGTGAGCATTATTTTGTCAGTTTTATAACGATAAGAAGAAACATCATGATAGTTCTCACCTGCAAGGCATTCGAAGACTCTTGTTTCTAAACTATAATGTTTCATCATGTATTTTTTCAAACTTTTACAGCCACTAATTCTTTTAGCAACCCACAATCCACCTCTGTCTTTATCATCTCTTATAAATTCTTCATTAATGTGCATCCATTCATTTAATTCATACTGAATTTTACTATCTTCAGGACAATTTCTTAAACCAATAGATTGCATATCTGTCGTTAAAACTTTATAGCCCGTAGGCAGTAATAATCCGTTGTATTCCTTGAATATTATTTTTACAGGGTTTGTCATTTTTCTCAGAAGTAGTCGAGACAAGACTAACTTCTATCTCGCCTCTTTATTTAAATTATTAAAAATGAACCCGGGGGGACTTTCGCCAAATGATACCATTACATAAGACTTCACGAAGTGAATGTCTTATTGACATTAGCTGTCAACTGGTATCAGTTGTTTCGAACCCCCGACCTACAGCTTAGAAGGCTGTCGCCATTTCTGGGGTATTAACCTATCCAGACTAGGCTACGGGTCCATTGTGTTAATGTATTTGTCTTTGCTTTTAAAAGGTTTTCTTAAATATCACATACCTTTTTATTAAAATTCTCATTCCCAAGTTTTAATATGACTTTGAAAAACTTGATAATTAAAGGAAATTCTAAGATGGGACCTGAAGTTTATATCTTCAATCTTCCACCTAAAGAAACTTGCACACCCACTTATTGGTGCTTGAATGGGAGGGATGGGAAGGTTGCTTGTTATGGTCTGAGAAACAATTTTATGTTACCAAGTGTCGTCTTGTCTTTGCAAAACAGGTTAGAAGCTTCTAAACAAGAAGATTTTGTTGATAGAATGATTGGTGAACTCAAGAAGAAAAACCCTACTTATTTCAGATTTCATTCTAGTGGAGATTTTTATAGCGAAGAATATGTTGGAAAAGTTTTTGATATAGCTAAAGAATGTTCTAACACTTTATTCCGAACTACCACTAGAAGAAGAGATCTTGCAGAACCAATTAGAGAATTAAATAAACTTCCTAATTTTATTGTTAGAGAAAGTTTAGATGTTAACAGAGACAAACCGGTTATGGGGTTGCCTTTTGCAGCGATGAGTCATATGGCGGTTTCCAAAAATGATGATTTGTACAAATGTGTTGATGATTGTGTGAAATGTGAGTATAGTTGTTGGAAAGAACCTGTAAGTATATTTTTTGATGAATTCTGAGAATCACATTCACAATAATTTTATAAAGGATTTCTCATACCATGTTGTATTATGGCCGAACCACATTTGGAAGCTAAGCATTGGAGTAAGGATTTAGAGAAACCCATATATGATAAGTGGAAGAAGGATAAAACCTATGCTTTTGATAAAAAAAAGAAAGGAAAAATCTATTCCATTGACACTCCGCCTCCTTATGTTAATATGCCTGTTCACATTGGTCAAGCCACAACCTATGTTTTAATGGATTTTTTTGCAAGATTCAGACGTATGATTGGTCAGAATGTTTTATTTCCTCTTGGTCTTGATAGAAATGGTTTGCCCATTGAAATGGCTGCTGAGAAGAAATTCAATGTCAAGTTAACGGATCTGTCCAGAATAAAAGCCGCAGAGTATTGTGAGAAAATACTTGAAGAATGCTCTTTGGCTTCTACTGATACTTTTTTGAAAGTAGGGATAAGTTTTAACTCTTGGGAACTCGGTAATGAGCCAGGAGATATTTACTATACTGATTCTCCGGAGTATCGTTCTCTAACTCAAGAAACTTTCATTGATATGTGGAATAAAGGTTTAGTTTATGAAGATGATAGAGCCAATAATTGGTGTCCTGGTTGTCAGACTACGATTGCTGATGCAGAAATAGAATATGAGGATTTACCTGCTTTTTTTAATAATGTTAAATTCAAAGTTAAGGAGACCGGAGAAGACCTGATTATTGCAACCACGAGACCTGAATTAATATGTGCCTGTGGCATGATTATTTTTAATCCAAAAGATAAGAGATACAAGCATTTGAATGGGAGGACTGCCATAACTCCTATTTTTAATAAGGAGGTTCCCATTAAGGCTCATTCTTCTGCTGAAATTGATAAGGGTACTGGAATAATGATGATGTGTTCTTTTGGAGACATTACTGACATAAGATTCTTTAGAGAACATAATATGGATCCGATTATTGCGATAAACAAAGATGGTACTATGAATAAAAATGCAGGACTATTGGAAGGAATTAATGTTCGTGAAGCTCAGAAAAAAATTGTTATGGAGCTTGATAAGAAAGGTTTACTTGTTAGTCAAAAGAGGTTGGTCCATAGAACTCCTGTTTGTGAGAGAAGCAAGGACCCGGTTGAATTTATTAATATGAAGGAGTACTATGTTAAACAAGTAGAATTTAGGCCTAAAATGAAGGAGTTGGCTAAGAAGTTAAATTTTTATTCTCCTCGTAGTAGACAGATTTTGCTCGATTGGATTGACTCTGTTAGTATTGATTGGCCAATATCCAGAAGAAGATATTATGCCACTGAAATTCCTCTGTGGTATGATGAACTAAATGGATACATTGCTTTAGCACCCAAGGGAAAATATCATAAACCTTGGAAAGAAGTCCCACCAAAGGATGCAACTGTTTTTAACAAGAAACATAAACAAATTGGCCTTCTCAAAGATTTTCCAAAAAGTAAATGGGTTGGTGAAACAAGAGTTTTTGATACTTGGTTTGATTCATCAATAACCCCGCTATACATTCTACGTTATTCGAGAGATGAAGACTTTTTCAAAAAAGCATTTCCCTGTTCTTTAAGGCCTCAGGGTAAAGAAATTGTTAGAACTTGGCTTTACTACACTGTTTTGAAAGATTACTTGCTCACAGGAAAATTAGTGTTTGACGATGTATGGATTAATTATCATATTGTTGATGACAACGGCCATAAGATGAGTAAAAGTAAAGGTAATATCATTGATCCTCAGGAAGTTATTAATAAATTTGGTGCTGAACCTTTCAGACTTTGGTCTGCCATTGAAGGCAATCTTGACAGAACGGATTTTAGATGTTCTTTTGACAGAATAGAGGGTGCTGCCAAAACTCTTACTAAACTTTGGAACGTTGCTCGTTTTATTAGCATGTTTCCTGAACCCAAAGGAAAACATCTGTTGACTGATGTTGATAAATGGGTTATTCATGAATTAAATAAATTAATCAAATTATCTAGAAAGAGTTTTGAAGTCTATGATTTTCATGGCCCTTCCACCATGATTAAGCATTTCATTTGGGAAACTTTTGCATCTAATTATTTAGAGCTGGTTAAGAGTAGGGCCTATAATCCTGATGGTGTTTTTTCCAAGGAAGAGCAGAATGGTGCTTTGTTTACTTTGAATTATTGTTTGGATACTATTTTGAAGTTATCAGCACCCATTATTCCTTTTATAACCTATAGACTTTATATGGATTTAAGAAAAAAAGATGTTCATTTAGAATCGTTTCCTAAGGTCGAACAGGATTATAAATTAGCATTTTCTAAAGAAGATGTTGAAACCGTTAACAGTGCCATTTGGAAATTTAAAAAAGATAGTGGTATGAGTTTAAGGGATGAATTGAAAGAAGTCACGATTCCTAAAAATTTGGTTTCTTTAGAGAAAGACTTGAAAACAATGCATAAAATTGAGAACATAAAGTATGGTTCTAAAATTGAAATAACAAAAATAAAATAAAAAAATTTAAGCGACTAATTCACCGTCCATAATGTGGAGTTCTGTTGTTTGTTCTGCAACCGTTGATATAACCCACATTTCTTGTCCTTCATATGTAAAGTAATAGGTTGTTTGTATTTCTCCCACTCCTTCAATGTTTGTGGTTTGGACTCCTTTACAATATTCTTTACCTTTGTAGGTTTCTAAGCCTTCAATGATTGTTGAAACTGATCCGTCTGTTGAAGACACATCGTAAGTTGTTCCTGCAAGACACCATTCGTCTATTAATGGATTGTTTGTTTCTACTATGACTTCAGGTTCTTCCATTTCTTCTTTAACCAGGTCTTCTGTGTCATCCACATCTTCTGTTTCTTCTGCAGTTTCTGGTGCAGTGTTACATCCGACCACTAGAAGCATCAGAATAACCAATAATAACACTATTTTCTTCATTTTATCACCTCGATAGTACATCGAAGAGAGAATATTTATTATTTAAAATTTTCTAAAAATTAACTAGAATATTAAGAAAAAATGATTAAAAAGAAAAGTTAAATTATTGTGCGCATTTACAAGCTTTGTATCCTTCATTCAACGCTTTGGTTGTTGATTTGAATAGAATTTTATTTTTTGGCTTGATGTTTTTTGCGTATGGACAGTTTGATTCGTGAAATTTCTTTCCGCCTTTTGCTGCAAGATATTTTTTTGCTGCTCTTTTTGTTACTGTTTTTTTTGCTGCAACTTTTTTCACAGTGATTACTTTTGTCTTTGTCACTTTTGGCTTTCTTGCGTGTAAGTTTTTGACTTTTTCTTGTAGCTTGCTGTGACTTAGTTTTAGTTTTGAAACATCATCGTTTTGCTTCTTAATGGCTTTGTTCAATGCAATGACTTCGTCTTGCAATTTTATTATATCGTTTTTTGCTAATCTAAATGATTCCACAATGTTTTGTTCGAGTTGATTCATAATATCACCTGTTTTACTACTTAGTAATAGCAAATAGTTTATAAAGCTTTAGGTAAAATAAGGTAAAGATTTAAATTAAAGTTTGAATTTCTCTATTTTGGTGATGTGAATGGTGAATAATGATACAATAGATATTTCTTTATATACAGGTGAAGAGACAACAATTAGTACTGGTTTGATTGAAAATTATACTATTATTTACGCAGGTATGCCTAATAAAGACACTTTTTCAATTGTGAGAAAACCTATTCCAGGTTTTGATGTCAGTGGTTATAATTTGTTCTTTCCTGTGAATGCAAAAGAAATAAGATTGGATGAAATCGAATTAGATGTGTTAAAAGTAACGCCAGAATCAATTTTGTTAAAGTATGTTATTGAGAAAAAATAATTCACAACTTCTTAACAACTGCACCCTGTGGTGTATCGTCAACATAATAACCTTTTTTCTTTAATTCATCTCGCATCTTATCAGAAGTAGCCCAATCTTTATCTTTGCGAGCTTTTTCTCTCTTATCGACTAAAGCCATAATTTCTTTAGGAACTTTTTCTTCGTCAAAAGTCATGAAGCAAAGAACCTCGTCGAGTTCTTTCAAAAAAGAGATAATATCTTTGTTGTTTTTCTTGCCAATGTCGAGCTTATTAACTTCTCTAATAAAGTCATAAACCGATGCAATTGCCAGAGGCATGTCAAAATCATCATCCATATGCTTTTCAAAAGCAGTTTTTGTTTTCTTAATCAAACCAGCAATTTTTGAATTTTCTTTTCCATCTGCAATTTTCACCTTTCTGATAAATTCATTAATTCTTTCCAATCCTTGTTTGGCTTGATTAACATTTTCATCAGAATAATCAAGTGGTGTTCTGTAATGAGTGGTTGCATAATAAAACCTGTAAGTTTTTCCATCCCATTTATTCAATGATTCTCTAATTGTCAGAAAGTTACCAAGAGACTTAGCCATTTTTTGTTTGTTGATATTCAAAAAAGCAGTGTGTAACCAATATTTGACAAATGGTTTCTTACCAGATGAAGCTTCCATCTGTGCAATTTCAGATTCGTGATGAGGGAAAATTAAATCCATCCCTCCTCCATGTAAGTCGTACTGAGGACCGAATTCTGTTTCAGTAATAGCTGTATCTTCAATATGCCAGCCAGGCCTCCCTTTACCCCATGGACTTTCCCAGAACGGCTCTCCAGGTTTTTGTTTTTTCCAGAGAGAAAAATCTGAAGGACCTCTTTTATTTTCATTCACAGAAACTCTTGCACCTTCTTTTATCTGATCCATTGGTTGATGGGATAATTTACCATATTCCTTGAACTTTTCAATTTCAAAATAAACTCCATCGTCCATTTCATAAGCATAACCTTTTTCAATCAAAGTTTTGATTTGTTTTATTATTTGTTTAATGTAATCTGTGGCTCGAGCATATTTTGTGACACTGTCAATTCCTAAAGCAACCATATCTTTCAAATATTCTGATTCAAATCGGTGAGCTAATTTCAACGGTTCCTCTTTATTCTCTTCTCCTCGTCTAATAATCTTGTCATCTATATCAGTGATATTTTGTAAATAGAAGACATCATAACCCCTATATCTCAAGTATTTAGCAATGACATCAAACTGAACATAAGTTTTTGCATGACCTATATGGCTTAAATCATAAACTGTTGGTCCACATACAAACATGTTAATTTGTTTACCTTTATGAGGTTTAAGTTCTTCTTTTTTGCGAGTAAGAGTGTTGAATATTTTAATTACCATGCTAATTGTTTTTTTTCTAAGTTTTTAAAGTTATTCCAAAAAAGTTTCTCAAGAACAATATTTATAAACATTAAATCTATTAGCATATTGATGGCTGTTACAAAAACTGCAAAATTTTTGGAACTCCATAATTTTGGTGAAAATTATGGCTGAATCAAAAATTGCTAAATATTTTTTAATAGGGTTGGTACTTCTGTTTATTTATTTGGCTGCTTTAGTGGTGATGCCTGTTTTTAAAAACATACTTTTGGCATTGGTTTTGGCGTTTGCATTTTATCCTGTGTATAAAGTTATTCTTGGCTTATTAAAATATAAAAATCTAAGTACAATTGTAATGATACTATTATTGTTTCTATTGATAATTATTCCAAGTGGACTCATAGTTACTTCATTGATAAAGCAAACCAGTTCTGCTTATTCATCCGTAGCTGGTTGGGATTTTACAACTTTAAACTCTTATTTGCCAGATTTTATTGCAAACAAAATAAATCTGAATATATTATTTGAAGATATATTTGCGAAAACCAGAAATTTCATTGTTAATAGTGCACCTAATTTTATTGAATCAGTGGCAGAAATTATGCTTGGCTTATTTGTAATGTTCTTTGTAATGTTTTATGCTTTTAGAGACGGAGAAAAATGGATTGAAAAAGTGAAAACTGATTTGCCCATGAAAAAAGCATATACTCAAAATCTTTTATCAAATACTGCTTCAATCACAAAAGGAGTTCTTTATGGTTATCTGTTGACCGCAGCCATACAAGGAACACTTGGAGGATTGATTTTTTGGATGTTGGGAATTTCAAATCCTGTACTTTGGGGTTTTGTAATGATGATACTTGCATCAATACCTTTTTTGGGAACGCCAATTGTTTTTGTGCCCATAGCAATCATAGAGATTATGAACGGACATCTTTTGGTAGGGATAACATTGTTATTGTTCGGCTTTTTCATACTCATAAACATTGATAATTTAATCAGACCAAAACTGATAAGCAGCAAAACAAAAGTTCACCCTGCATTAATCCTTATAGGAATAATTGGTGGACTAGCGGTCTTTGGTTTTATTGGAATAATTCTGGGACCAATGATACTAAGTTTACTAATGGTTATAGTGAAATTTTTTGTTTTAGAATTTGAGAATTAAATCATCTTCTTAAGATATTGTAAAAGTTTAGTTTTTACTTTTTCTTTCATTTCAGAATCTAAAGATAATTTGTTAACTTCTTTATCCCAATCAACAGTAGGCATTTTTGTCATGCTGCCGGTAAATTTTCTTCCTGCTTTCTTGGCTTCTTTCTCGACGGCAAATGCTTCTTTACTTCCAAACTTTCTGATAATTGGGAATTTAGAAATAGAATTTGCTCCTGTATTTAATAATAATGAAACTCTATCCATTTTATCGGTCCAGATGCCCATTTGAATGTCGATTTTTGGAAATGTAGTTCTGATTTTGGCAACATACCACGCATGGTATTTTTTATTGGGAGAACCTTTTCCTTCAAAAACAGTTCCTTTGATAGGATTCAAAGCATAAAGGTGGATTTTTGCAATATGATTATCTTTAATGAATTTCTCCAATGTTTTGAAATCCTTCTTTGTTTCTCCAAGTCCTAAAATGATGGTCATGGCATTCTTCAAACCTAACTTTGTAGAATTATCAAACATTTTGACATAGGGTTCTATTGGTTTTGAAGGACAAACTTTCTTATGCAGTTCTTTGTTAATTGTTTCAATGGATCCGACAACTCCTTGAATGTATGGTTTGTATATTTGCAAATGACTTTTGGGAACTGGTCCCAGGCTAATCCAAACTTTTTCACCGATGATTTCGTTTATTATTTTAAGCATTTCAAGAATATCTTTATGTTTGTAGGCATTTATTCCTCCTGTGAAAAAACCAATTTTCCATCCGAGATTCTTACAAATAATTGTTTCAGCATACAATGATTCTTTTGATCGAACTGCTTTGTCATCTTGATTTTGATTCTTTTTTTCTTGAGTACTCATATAGCAGAAAGTACAATCTTTTATGGAACATGACCAGCTAAAGAAAAGTGCTCTTTCAAACCAGGTCTCGTTAGGAAAATTCTCTTTGAAAACTTTGTTTGCTTGTTTTATTAGTTCAATCATTTTAATTAAGAAAAAATTGTGCTTTAAAAAATTATAGTTGTTTGAGTTTATCCATTAATTCAATGTATGTAGCTGAACTCCAGGCCTGCGCAAAGCAACCTTCGGATTTTTGTTCATTGGCTGAACTAACTTCTGCGCAATGTCCTATGAATCCCGAGAACAACATTTCATTTTGACTTGAATGATAAATGTGCTCGATGAAATAATCAAATTTCTTCAGGTCTAGGTCGAACATGCACACTGCTGCCAGGTTATTAATCCAATACCAACTATCTCCTTGATGATAGCTTTGATTGTTCTGACCGGAATATGAAGGTTTGAATGACGGATGATTTTTGTCAACCGATGACAAACCACCCCAGTCCAGCCACAATGCTCTGATGGCTTTGTTGAAGACAATTATCCATTCAGTTTTGCTTAGTAAATCTGGATAGGTATAGTATGCAAGGAAAACATTTGGTCTGATTATTGGATCATTGATTCGATCGTACAGGTTTCCGTTTTTGAAAAAATCTTTTTTTATTTGCTTAACAAACATTTTTTCTAAAAGTCCGTAACCATGGTAAGTTAGTTTTAGTTGTTTGCAAAGAACATTCATTAATTTGAAGGACGACAGGAATAATGTTTGAATTTCTATACAAGCCCCTGCTCTTCCTTGTTCATCGTCCATGAAAGTATCCATCCAAGTTTCTTTTGCTTCATTGTAAATCACGTAATCTTCCATGTAGTTAACCATGTGCTCTTCGATGCTGAAATGTAGTTTGTGTTTTATATTTGTTAAATCTTTGGTTGTGAAATATTTATTTAACAATTTCTTTTTGTCCAGTATTGTTAAGAAGTCATAGAATCTTTTGAATAACCAGCCGACTGCGTCTGCACTGGCTAATTTTGAATCTGGTAATCTGTTTGGTACTCGACCCTGTTCATTAATCGCATCTAAATAGGTCATCAATCTTTTTTTAACAAATCCGTATTGTTCGTCTAGCATGAATGCTTTTAATGATATTAATTCATCTCGGGCATAGAATTGAAAGAACCACGGTAGACCTGCAAAGATTCCTTCTATTTTACCTCCGCCTTTTCCTATGATGTTTCTTAAACTGTACAATGAATGTACAACTGCATTTACAGGAATCTTATCTCTTCGGCATATTTTTTTCGTTTGAGATTTTAACGCTTTTTTTAGCATTGACTCGTTTAATGATGCCGATTCTACACCATCAATTGCTTCTTGTTTGTTCTCTGCAAATGCAATGAATAATTTAAGGTTTTTATCACAATGAATCTTTAGTGCTTTGTAAATGTAGAAATCGCTTTTTGTATGTCTGCTATTATCATAGGGGTAGTTTTTTTGTTCCCAAATTCCCATCACTTCAAAATTATTCACGCCTTTTATCGCTAGCCACTTATTATGTTTTTCAAAATGTATTATGACTGTATCTTTTTCTTTGTTTATGGAATAAATTCTGTTTTTGTCGTCGAAGTCGAATATGCCTCTGAAATCGACATCGACATTTATTGCTCCAGAATAGTTTCTAACTTCATATATTAAACTGGTTGCTGTCAACCACATTTCTTCTTCAGAATCGCTGTATCTTCTGACTACGTGATCAAAATTATTTTCTAATTCTGTAATCTCGCCGTTTAAATAAATATTGTCTAATGACTTGTACATATCCCAGTTTTTATCCAAGTGAAACATTCCTTGCATATGTGTTATATTCCACGGACTACCAAGAGACAGGTATGAGCCTCCTTTATCTGTGAGAAGAAAAAATCCCTCACCCTCTTTTTTTATTGCTCGTTCACCGAGCCTGTGGATTACTTTCATCCTTGCCATAAATTATTTGTGAATCATTACCAATGTTGAATTTTTCATATGAACCTTTTAACACTGCATACTCGCCAATTAGTGATTCTGTAATTTGAGTGTTTTCAACTATTGAATTTTCCCCTATGATACTATTCTTGACAATGGAATTTTTAATACTTGCGTTTTTTGCGATTGAAACGTATGGTCCGATGATCGAATTCTCAATTTTTACACCTTCTCCAATGAAAACAGGTGTGATAATCATGCTTTTGCTTAGACCTTTATACTTTTTTATAGGCATTCTTTTCAATAGAAATTTGTTGGTTGCTAGGAGTGTTTCAGGCTGTCCACAATCTTCCCAGTAGGTAACTCTTTCGGCTTTGAATTTTGCGCCTCTTTCAATCATTACGTTAAACGCGTCGACCAAGTAGAACTCTCCTTTTGTTTGCATATCATGTTTAATTAAATGGTCAATGGCGCTGAATAATCCTTGATAATCTTTGATGTAGAATAATCCTATGTTTGCTAGGTTTGAAGGTGGATTCTTAGGTTTTTCAATGATTTTCTCTATAAAGCCTTTTTTGTCAGGAAAAACAATTCCGAATCTTTCAGGATCTTCATGTTCTTTAACATAGATTACACCGTCTGCTTTTGTTTTCTTTAATTGTTCAATGTTAGGATCGCTTAATGTGTCAACAAACCATATTATGACGTCTTCTTTGATGTAGGATTTGGCAAGGTTTATTGCATGCGCTTGTCCTTTTAGTTCTTCTTGAACAATAAACTTTGTTTTGAAGTTGTAGTTTTTAGTAACGTAATCTTTTATTTGATCTCCCAAATAACCAATTATAAATATAATTTCAGAAACTTTCAGTCTTTTTAACTCGTCAAGAATGTGTGCGAGAACTGGTTTTCCAGCAACATTGATTAATGGTTTGGCTATTGTATGGGTGTGGGGTCTGAGTCTTGTTCCCTTTCCTGCCATAGGTATTATTACTTGCATTTTTTTCCTCGAAAATTTGGAATGGAGGATGGTTTATAAACTTAACTTCAAACTCATTAGTTTATATGCTAATTTAGCAAGAGAATAGGCTTCTGCTTCAAAATTGATATTAGGAGCAAATTCAACGATGTCTGCACCGATGACTTCTTTTTCTTTGAAGATTTTTTGAAGAATGTTTATGACTTCATTCCAAGTAAATCCGCCAGGTTCAGGTGTTCCTGTGTTTCTGATAAATGATGGGTCAAATACATCCACATCAATTGAAATGTAAACTTTGTTTTTTAATTTTTTAAGTAGTTGAAATAGTTTTTCTTCATTAAATTCATAGGCTTTAATTTGATGAATGTCTTTGTTTTTTTTAATCTCTTTTGCTTCATCAATATCCTGTGATCTTATACCTATCAGACCAATACTTGTTTTTTCAGAAATCCTTTTTGAAGTGCATGCATGATTATATTTTGAATTATTCCATGAATGTCTCATGTCAGAGTGTGCATCAAGAACAATAACTGAGAAATCTTCTTTTTCAAGAAGTTTATCTACAACTCCGATTGTTATGGAATGATCTCCGCCTAGTGCAATTGTGAAATTATTTGATAATTCTTTTACTTCTTCAACTGCTTCTAAAGTTTTTATTCCTTTTAGAAAAGGTTCACAATAAAATTGTTCATCATAATATTCCAAGTGTTGTGAGGCTTTAATTATTTCTTTAGGGCCTTTTGATGCGCCTTTACCATAAGTAACATCTTTCTCATATTCTATTGGCAGTATTGAAAAAAAAGAATTTTCTCCAGAATATTCATCCGCCAAATCCATAAACCTCATTTTATTACCTCTGTTTCTATTTTTTCTAAATCGCAAAAGTCAGTTGTGAAATTATAAGCGCCTGCATTTAAAAAAACTATTTCATCTCCGACTTTCGGATTTTTCAAATAAACTCTGTACCTAAATAAATCCATTGAACAGGGAGTAATTCCTTTGATTATATAGGGTTTTCCTTCTCCTTGTTTTAGTTCTCCTTTGATTAAAAGTTTAACAGGAACCACCAATGCATCCATGTCGCTATTATAGACTGATGCATTAACTATTATGTTGTTTTGAAAAACGCCAATAATTTTTGTTATTAGCTTGCAACTTGGAGCCGCAATGAACCTTCCAGGTTCAATTATCATTTTAACATTGTTTTTATTAAGCCAAATTTTTAGTTCTTTGATTTTTTCAAAAATAGAATTCAAAACATTAACATTGGTGTTTGCGTATTCCGATGGTAATCCACCACCGATATTCACAACATCAATCATTTCCAAAACATCTTCTTCTATAATTTCAGAAAGTTCTTGTTTTAGATTCCACTCACTCATGTTCTGAGTTTTTCGATGAAAATGAATTCCCAGAGTTTCTATGTTTTTGTTTGTTCTTAGTTCTCTAATTTTTTTATTAATAATGTCTGAAGCCATTCCAAAAACAAAGAATTTCTCAGTTCTAATGGATAGCTCTTTTAATTTTAATCTCAGTAACAAATTAATTTTAACATCGTTGTTTTTCAGGAAGTCTGCAAGAATATCTAGGTCAGGTTCATTGTCAACAACAAAATAGTTTATTCCTTTATCGATCAATTCTCTGATGTAGTTTTCGGTCCAACCCTGTGATAAAAAAATAACTCTTGACAAATCTTTAACATGTTGTAATTCGTTTTCTAAATGAACACTGAACAAACAATCGATTTCTTTCTCTAGAATTTTTGTAACCAGCTGATTTGTTTTAGAACTATAGGATACTTGATCTGCTAACTTTGAAACTTTATTGTATTGTTCTAACACTTTGCTTTTCGATAATACAAACTTTGGACTCATTTTTTTAGTAAACCCTCACTTTCTAATTCTTCCAATGCTTTAATCATGCACAGAGGAAACATTATGGTAACATCTCCATTAACAGTTGCAACATCACCATCATCTTTTACTTTGCCCCAGGACTTGGCTTCGTCGGTTGTGGCTCCAGACATGCTTCCAGAGGTTTTATGAGCTGTAGTGATGTAAACAGCGTACTCAGCGCCGCCATTGAGAAGAGTTGACAGTATTGCGTGGTGTTTAGAAACTCCCCCTCCAAGTGCGATAACTCCTTTTTTTTCATCATGACTAGTTGTGAAAAGAATGTTTCCAAAATCTCTTACAACGTCAACCATGAAGTCAGGATGTTTTTGCTGAAACAAATATAGGTGAAATCCGAACGCGCCATCGGTTATGGCGGGGCAGAAAATTGGTACGTCGTTTTTTGCAGCCTGGTATAAAATAGAATTTTCATCTTTTAGCATTAAACCAATTTCTTTTAACATTTCCGAAACAGCCCATCTTTTTTGTTTTTCATATAGTTTTTTTAGAACCGGACCAATCCAATCTTCAAAGTTCATATAGCTCTCATTTTTGACAAACAAGTTTCCGACTCTATTGATGCCTTGTTCATGAAGTTCAACATCATCGCTGTCAAACTTTCCGATGAGAAATTTTTCGCCGGTGGCTTTCATAATGTCTTCTTCAATGCCACCAACGGTTGTCACAAGAACATCTGCCATCCCCAGGCTTACTAGCTGTGCAAAGAAACCTCTCAAGCCGCTAGTGACCATGTTTGAAGTATAAGTTAAGAATATCTTTGTGGAATCCTTCTTCATCTTTATAATGACTTCAGAAGCTCTCTTTAGCTCTATGCTTTGATAGCCAACGCTTCCAAGGTCCTCGACCATTTCGTGAACCTTTATTCCTTTTTTCCATTTAAAATCAGATACATATTTCATAAATTTACCTCCAAAATTTGTGGAACACAAAAATTAAAATTTTCGTAGTTTCATATAAATTCACCTAACAATGCAGTAGAAAAATAGTTTATGAACTAGCTTTAATGTAGTTAAACATTGCGCTTGGTCTTAAAAACATAATGATAAGAGAGAAGGAGGTGTTTTTAAAGGTTTGGTTATAACGCCAATTTCAAGATATTTAATACATCTTCTCCTTCAAGTTTTTTTACAACGCCAAATAATGGTATTCTTCGAGTTATCAAATTCTTAATTTCTTCTAGATTCTCTTCTTTTATTCCAATTTCTGTAAGTGTTGTTGGAACTTTCCATTGTTTAAACTTTTCTTGCATGTTTGTTATTCCTTCTTCAACTGAACTTGCATTCCATACAACTTTGGCCCATCTAAGATAGGTTTTCTCATTTTCTTTGTAAGTATACTTAATCCAAGCTGGAAATATTATTGCAAGTCCTGTACCGTGCGCAACAGTGTTGTTAAATGCACTTACTCCATGTTCAATCATATGCGATGACCAATCTCCTCCAGAAAGCATTGAACCACTAATTCCATTTAATGCAAGAGTTGCAGCCCACGCAAGACTTGATCTTGCCTCATAATCTTCTTCGTTTTTTTGCAGAGCGTCACATGATTTAACAACTGATTTTAACAGTGATTCATCTAAAGCCATTACTGTTTCTTCATTTTTACAAGTAAAATAATATTCCATGGTGTGAGCCATAGCATCGACAGCACCGTTTGCAGTTTGATTCCATGGTAATGTAAATTGAACTTCTGGATCAATAATGGAAACTTTTGGAAATACATATGGACTTCTGAAATTCCATTTTTTCTTTTCGTCTTCTTTGGTAATTACTGCGCCCATATTCATTTCTGAACCAGTTGCAGATAATGTTAGAATTGTAAATAGTGGAAGTGCATCATTTACTTCTGAAGTTCCGGCAAATATATCCCAAACATCTTTCTGATAAACTCCTGCAGCAACTGTTTTTGCAGTATCAATAACTGATCCTCCACCGACTGCAAGTATACAGTCAACGTTTTCTTTTTTAGCAATTGTTATTGCTTCTTTAACTTTTTCTATGTTTGGATTTGGTTTTATTCCAAAACATTCAACAAATTCGACACCTGCTTTTTGTAGTGATGAAGTTACAGAATCATAAACACCATTTTTTTTAATGGATCCGCCTCCAGCAAGCAAGAGTGCTTTTTTGTAGCCATATTTTTTTATTTGCTCACCAATCAGTGCATTTTTTCCTTTACCAAATAGAATTGTTATTGGATTATAAAAATCAAAATCAGTCATTGTAAATTCCCTCCTTACTAGTTGCCAACGAACTTAGAATAAAAACTTTTTGCTTCTTTTTCGCTGTTGGCTTTGATTAATGCTCTGCCATCTTTGAAAAGAGTCATATTGTGGAATGTTATGAAGTTAGAATCGCCTTTCACTTCCATTGTTTTCTCTATTTTTTTTCTTACAAGTTCTAGGTCCACTTCTTTTCCTTTAATTTGATATGTGTTTCCGCCGCACATCTTCAATGTTTTAGAAATCTTATCACCTTCCAGATATTCATAGATTCCTTGACATGCAACACAGGTTTTTCTTTTATGAACTTTAATTTTTTCACAACTATTATTCCAAACATTTAATCTGATCATTGATTGCTCAACAACATTTCCCAGAAGCATTTTCATGGCATTGCTAATTTGTAATGAAGCGATGGCTGTTGTTGTACTTGCAAGTATGCCTGCTGTTTCACAACTATCCAAGCCGGTAGGATGTTTGAATATGCATCTGAAGCAAGGGCCCCATGGAATGAAAACCATCATGGTCCCCTGAGTTTTTATACCTGCAGAATAAATCCATGGTTTATGGTTTTTCACACAGTAATCATTCACCAATAATCTTGTTTCAAAATTATCTGTGCAGTCCAATATTAAATCAACATTCTTCAGAATAAAATCAATGTTGTCAGGGTTTAAATCGTCTGCATAACTTTTTATTTTAACAGCCGAATTAATTTTTTTCAGAACTCTTTCAGCAACTAATGCTTTAGGTTTTCCAACATCTTCTTCGTTGTAAAGTAATTGTCTTTGAAGATTGTTTAACTCCACAACATCTCGGTCAATAAGAATGATATTTCCAATGCCCGCTCTAACGGCCAATTCAGAAGTTACGGTTCCAATGGCGCCAACACCAACTATTGCAATTGTTTTCTCAGATAGTTTCTTCTGTCCTTCTGAACCAATTTCAGGCAAGATTTCTTGGCGTGAATATCTCATTTGTTTATTTAGAATCAAGAAAAGTTTATAAATCTACTTCCTAAAGAAA
>JBDRGV010000013.1:0-2438 GCA_043817405.1 archaeon
GATGTCTTTTTGTGTGAATAGCTTATCTCCCATGCATAGCAATATATCACATTTTACCTTAAAATGCAAGCACTAATTTCATTTTCAGGAATTTTTTGTTGATTCAAAATATGTATGAAATAACAATAGCTGAGTAGTTACTAAATCCTTCATAATATTTTTGTTCCATATAACCACAAAAATCACTGGTGGGCTACTGCCCATCCAGTGCATTTTTCTTGTTAGACTTTGGTTCTCTGTCTTTTTCTTTTAGTTTACCGAAGTATTGTGAATTCAATATTCAAGGTTTGCACCTTTCAGCTTTTAATATCTGACCATGGCTCTTTTTCTTTTGTTGGTCGGCACGCTATTTGTTCAATCGTTCAATTTCTTTTCGTATTTCATCAATTACTTCTTTATTTTTGATTTCTTTTCTCTCGCCAACTTTAGATGAGAAGATATAAAAGACCTTGCCTCCGTATTCCTTCTCAAATTTCACATGTGTTTTGATTTGCAAATCTTTTTCCTTAAATATTTGTGATAATTGTATACCCTGGTTTACCGGCTTTATCTGTATTCCTATATGCCTTTCTTTAATTTTGACGAAAAAATCAACATTATAAAGCCTGTCCCATTCATCTGGAGCAGGTTCTATTTTAACTCCAAGTTCTTGTTCAAGTTGTCCGTAAACTGTTTTGATTTCTGTCATATAACCGTCAAAGGTGCGGTCAATTACGAGTTGTGCCATACAATCAATACAATCTTGCTCAGTAATTTCCTCAACTTCAGACGATATAACCTCAGTTATCTTGATATAAAGTTTCTTACCAAGTTCTTCTATATGGTCTTTGGAGCGTACATTCTTAAAATAGTATTCGCGCCACTGGTCAACTGTTTTTGGCGCACATTGCCGAATGCTTTCAGAAGTTGGACCAACATTCCTTTTGAAATTTAATTGAAATCTGTTCATTGCACTATTTAATATCCACTCTTTAGCCATTTTGTACTCCAAGTTTCAAGAATTTGTCCTTGTATCTAAAGTCCATGGAATTATCAACATCTACCAACCCTTCTTTGATTATATGAGCGTTTATAAAAGTCTTATTTTCAAGATAGAGATAGCAAAGAAGATTGTTTTGTTCATCATATTTCTGGTTGTCGAACTTCATGAACACTTTTTGACCTTTTGTCTTTTCAAGCAAGAATTTAATTGCATGCCCATTAACAGATTTCTTTTCCTTTACGCCAAGCAAGCGAACAACCAAATCATTGTTAAGCTTGACCAACTCAGGGCTGATTACTTCTTTGACTGAATAATATACTTCCCTCTCTCCACTATTTTTATCAATTTTTGAACCAAATTGAAGTTTTTTTGGGTCAATCTTCTTGTCAAGTTTGAGAGGGTCTTTGAAGATATACGGCATTTTTTTAATTTCTTTGTCTATGTTAGTTGCAACACTATCTTCTATAAACACATATTCTGTTCCTGCAAGGTCAGATTGTTTAATGTTGAGTTTTTCTTTAATTATGGGAATAAAGTCCGCATTGATTTCGTAACCAACCGAATTACGCCCTAAGTTGCGAGCAGCCAGTGAAGTTGTCCCGCTGCCAAGAAATGGGTCTAAAACTGTCTCACCTGTGAAAGAAAACATTTTTATCAGTCGAGCAGGCAATTCTTCAGGAAACATTGCAATATGTCCATCCTGTTTTGCTCCTGCAAAATTCCAATGACCTGCAAAGTAAGTATTCCATTCTTCTTTAGTCATTATAGAAAGGTCTTTTTGTTCTTTGGTTGGTTTGGGTGAGTCTCCCAGCTTTTTAAAAAGCAGAATAAATTCATAGTCAAGTTTTAAGATGCCATTTCGAGGGTATGGGAAACTGCCCATTATGGTTGCACCGCCAGTTGTATTGCAAGTGGTAACTTTCTGCCAGATTATAGCTCCCATATAATCAAAGCCTATGGTTTCACAGAATTTAATGATTTCTGTTCTGATTGGAATTACTTTATACCGTCCATAATAAACCGAACGGGCAAATTGGTCTCCAATGTTAATGCAAAGCCGACAGCCTGGATGTAAAACCCTATAACTTTCTTTCCAAGCAAGATTTAAGTTGTTAATATAACTTTCATAACTATCGTGAAAACCGATTTGTGTTTCTGTCCCGTAGTCTTTTAATTGCCAATATGGGGGCGAAGTAATTACCAAATGAACTGATTTGTCAGGCAAAAGGTTCATTTGTCTGCTATCACCGTTTAATTATTTTATGAATGGTTTCTAATCGTTGTTCCATGTCCTATGCTCCATTTTTTGGCCTAACCATAAAAATCACTGGTGGGCTACTGCCCATCCAGTGCATTTTTGTTGTTAGACTTTGCTTTGCCGTCTTTTTTCTTTTGGCTTGCCAAACTATCACATTAAATTCCACATTCAATATTTTTTCTCTAATTGCTTGAGCCC
>JBDRGV010000014.1:0-13689 GCA_043817405.1 archaeon
ACACCCGAACTAAGAACTATCATAACTAATATGACTACTAATAATAGAAACCCTTTCTTCCCTCTCATGCTTGTTCTTTAGAAGTTCTTATTATTTATACTTTTCTATTTAGAACTGCTTTCTTGGCCTGCTTAGAATTCAATCCTAGCACTATTCCAAAAGAAATCAAGTCACTCCAATACCTCAGCTCAGAAGGTTTCTTGGCAAAACTTGCTATTAACAATTCTACTTTGTACTTCTTACATATTTTAATGTTCTGGGCCATGCGTCCCATCATCAATTCTCGATCTTTTGCTTTCAAAACAGAATTAAAATTCAAAGCTATCAAAATGTTCTTCTCTTTAGCCAATTTGCAAAGAACCTGATTCAAACCAGAACTTCGATAATGGGGTTTATCTCTACCACTATTTTTTTCCAAATTAAAAATCACGTCTGTTTTTTTATTCTCAAAATCCTTTCTCTCGCCCATTGAGAAAGCATAATCATACTTAGAACTCATTTTACCAACTATTGCTGTCAAAACTTTAAAATTCTTAGAATTTAACTTTTTAACTTCTTCCAAATTATTCCGGTCATCTTTCTCATAAACAAAAATGATTCCAGAAGTTCCTAGCTTCTTAGAAGCTTGAATAAACTCTTTCTCATCTCCAGACGGTATTGCAACATCAATAAACATGTTCTTATTATAACCTCTTCATTTAAAACTTTTCTCAAGTTGACATGCTTTGCAAATCTTTCCTTGAGAAGGCTCTCCACACAAATCACAAAACTGAAATTCTTTATCAGAAACTTTTATCTTCTTCAACAATCCTAGATGTTTTGTAACAATGTTCAACTTTGTACCAGGAGTTTTCAACTCCTGATTATTCAACGAGTTCCTAACTTGATTTCTAAAGGACTCATCAATATAAGGACATTCTGTAAATCCAACATCAAACTTCTTTAACAAAGCATAGGCTGCAACTTCTTTTTCAGAACAAAAATATAAAGGCTTAATTTTTTGCACAAAACCTTTCTTCTTAGAAGTTATTGGAACAGAATGACTCAGCAAATCAACATTTCCTTTCAATAGATTCATCAAAACCGCCTGAGACTCATCGTCCAAATTATGTCCTGTCGCGATTTTATCAAACCCCAAAGCACATTTGTTCAAAAGTTTTCGTCTGAACGTTCCACAGACAGAACAGGGATGAGTTTTTTGTTTCAACATAGAATCTAAAGTCTTACCGAATTCTTTTTTGAAAGAATAAATTTTCAAATCAATCTTTTCTTCTTTACAAAAACTCTTCAAATCAATCAAAGTTTTATCTCTATAACCCATAATGCCTTCATCGATTGCAAGAGCAGTAACGTTTCCATGAAACTTTTTCAGCAAATAAAGTATTGATGTTGAATCTTTACCGCCAGAACAAGCAACAACAACTTCATCTTTCTTCTTAATCAAATCAAATTTTTTTATGGTGACAAAAACCTTTTTTTCAAAATAATCAATAAAATGTTTTTTACAAAGTAAGGGATCTAAAAACACTGCTCGTTCCTCACATTTCAAACATTTCATCTACCCACCTGAAATAACACTTAAAATCTTAACATCGTCAGAATCCTTAACAACATCTTCTTCGGTAATTAACTCACCATTACTGACCACCAACACCGTAGAAGAATTAATCTTCAAAGAACTAAGTAAAGCGCCAACTTTACCATTAAACTTTTTTTTAATCGATTGTTTATCCTTCTCAATGAATATTTTCATAATCACAAAAACCAGGCTGTTTTTATAAATGTAATTCTTATGAGAATAAATATTATCACAAAGTTTAAATAATAAAGCATTCATAAAATAATGAAATGGCTTGGACTGATCACAACGATTATAGATATATGGTTTGGTTAGTCCTATCAATGTTTACCATTAAGCCAAAAATTTGTTGAGAGCTCGTGTCTTTATCCGGGTTCTGAACGATTCTTTGGCAAACTCTTCTAAAAGAACTGTGACGAACCTGGCTGAAGCACTACAAAACCAGGAGGTAAAAAAATGAATGACTGCATAATGTGCAACGAAGTTGTAACAAACCCTGTTTGCATGAATTGCGTAGAAAAAGAAGTAGAGGCCTGGTTATCTGAAGTCAGGCCTGCATTAGTTGAGGAACTAAAAGCAAAAACCGAAGAGATAGAAATCTCTTTTGGAGACACAAATTGCATCTTGTGTAATGACAAAATGTGCATCTGTACGTATTGTTACACCAATCATATTTTCAACTGGCTGAAGAAATATCCTGAATTAATTATAGAATTCAGAATGATTTTTGATATTAAAAAAAACATCAAGCTATATGAATGTAGGGTTTCAAATAAAAGTTTAGATGTAGATGCTTTTTTTGGACCAAAAACTCTCTGAGTTTTTGATATTAATTATTTTTTCTTTATAAATCTCCACAGGAAACAGAGGGGGCATAACTGTTCTAAAGAGTATATTAAATAACAAAAGCCTTTATAAAGGCAACCTTATTTTCATTTATAAATAGAATAGTTATTTAAAAAAAATTGGGGGAAATTAAAATGGAAAAGAAATCATCAAAAGTGTCTATTGAAGTTGTTAATATTGTTGTTTCGACCAGTTTGGAGCATGACATACCATTAGAAAAAATGGCTGCGGTTCTAAGTAACACCGAATATAATCCTGAACAATTTCCAGGACTAGTAATTAGAATAAAAGATCCAAAAACCTCTGCATTGATATTCAGCTCTGGAAAAGTTGTGTGCACAGGTGCGAGAAGCATGGACAAAGTCGAGCAATCAATTCAAAAGATAATTGAAAGTCTTGAAAAAATAAACATCAAAATTAAAATAAAACCAGTCATAAAAATACAAAACATAGTTGCAAGCGGAAGCATAGGTATGGATTTGAATCTGAACGTTTTGGCTATGAAACTAGACAATACAGAATATGAACCAGAACAGTTTCCTGGACTAGTATTCAAGCTGATGGAAGCAAAAGCAACATTCCTATTGTTTAGCAACGGAAAAGTTGTATGCACCGGAACCAAATCAGAAGAAGAAGTTCACATCGCATTAGAAAAACTAATTGAAATCTTAAAAAAAGTAAAGTAGAATGGACATCACTGAACAAATAAACAAGTTTCAGGAGTTTTTAGAGTCTAATTACTATAATGAAATCCTTGAAACTGTTCAAAAAGGAAAAGACTTTCTGATAATTGAATTTAAAAGCCTGTCAAAATTCAGTCCACAAATCGCAGAGGCTCTGCTCGAAACACCTGAAGAAATTCTTAAAGTAGCAGAGTTGGCTGCAAAAAACATCACGGGCGAAGATAATGTTGGTAGTTTCATAATCAGAGTAAAAAATATTCCAGAAGCACACCATATAAAAATTCGAGACATTAGAAGTAAACATCTCGACAAATTTGTTCAGATTGAAGGCATTGTGAGACAAAAATCCGATGTAAGACCACAAGTAACAAGCGCCAGATTTGAATGTCCTAGTTGTGGAAATTTAATTAATATTTTACAATTAGATACAAAGTTCAAAGAACCAAGCAGATGTTCCTGCGGACGAAAAGGAAAATTCAGATTAATAAACAAAGAGTTGGTTGATGCACAAAAATTGGTTTTAGAAGAATCACCTGAAAAACTTATAGGAGGAGAACAGGCCAAAAGACTCAATATTTTCTTGAAAAAAGACCTTGTATCGCCCATATCGGAAAAAAAGACCAATCCAGGTAGTAAATTAATAATTGTTGGAGAGATAAAAGAGGTCCCAATAATTCTGGCTTCAGGAGGACTTTCAACAAGATATGATCTGATGATTGAAGCAAACTATTTAGAGCCAGTCCAAGAAGATTTTACAGAAGTTGACATTTCAAAAAAAGAAATCAAAGAGATTTTAGAGCTAAGTAAAGATCCTAAAATTTATGAAAAACTAGTTTCATCAATTGCGCCGTCTATTTTTGGACATGACAAAGTAAAAGAGGCATTGCTACTCCAATTAATGGGTGGAATAAAAAAAGTCAGAAGCGAAGGAGACGTAACAAGAGGAGACATGCACGTCTTGCTCATCGGAGATCCTGGATCTGGAAAAAGTCAATTACTAAAAAGAGTCAGTCAAGTGGCACCAAAAGCAAGATACATTAGTGGAAAAGGTGCTTCGGGAGCAGGACTTACTGCGTCAGTTGTTAAAGATGAATTTCTAAGAGGTTATGCTCTTGAAGCAGGAGCACTCGTGCTTACAAACAAAGGCATTTGTTGTATTGACGAGTTGGACAAAATGACCGTTGAAGATAGAAGCGCAATGCATGAAGCTCTAGAACAACAAACAATAACTATCTCCAAAGCTAATATTCAAGCAACACTTAGAGCCGAAACAACCGTTCTTGCTGCAGCCAACCCAAAATTCGGCCGTTTTGATCCGTTTGAATTGCTAGCCAAACAAATCAACCTGCCATCGACTCTAATAAACCGATTCGATTTAATATTTCCAATAAAAGACATACCTGATTCCGTAAGAGATGAACAAATGGCTTCATTCATACTTTCACTTCACAAAGATCCTCAAAAAATAAAAGGTGAGTTTAACGAAGACTTTATTAAAAAATACATTGCATATGCCAGACAAAATATTCGTCCCGAATTAACAGACGAATCATTAAATGAAATTAAAGATTTCTATGTTAAAATGAGGAACTCATCATCGACAGACGACGGTATTGTAACAATTCCTATTTCACCAAGGCAATTGGAAGGACTCGTAAGATTGTCTGAAGCGTCTGCCAGAACAAGACTTTCTAATAAGGTCTTAAAAGAAGATTCACAAAGAGCCATTGGATTGGTTGACTTTTGTTTAAGACAAATAGGACTTGATCCTGAAACTGGAAAAATAGATATTGACAGAATTAGCTCAGGAATAACTGCAAGCGAGAGATCACACATAATTATCGTTAGAGAAATAATAAATGAGTTAGAAAAAGCAATCGGAAAAACAATTCCTGTGGAAGATGTTGTAAGAGAAGCGGAAATAAAAAATATTGATTCAAAAACAGTTGAAGAAGTAATTGAAAAACTAAAAAGATCCGGGGACATATTTAGTCCACGACACGGACTGATATCTAAAATATAGTTTTCAAAATGGCAAACATGCAGAGGGAAACTGCCAAAAAATGCAGAATAATAGATTTATTGAATGGCAGATACGTGAAAAGAGAAGGATGGAATCCTAATTACCTAGAAACTTCTATGGGTAAAATTTCTCGAGCTAATCTTATGGGAGTTATAGTTTCAAACGAAGGAACCTCCTGTGTCATAGACGATGGAAGTGGACAAATCCAATTAAGAACCTTTGATGAAACAAACATTTTTGTCAACAAAAAAATTGGTGAACTGGTGTTAGTCATAGGAAAACCTAAGGTTTTCAACGAACAAAAATACTTCGTTCCTGAGATAATAAAAAAAATTGATAATAAAAATTGGATACTATATAGGCTGCTTGAGCTAAGCAAGATTCAAAAGGTGTCATTACCTAAAGAAATAAATTCTAAAAAGTCTAATGAACAAACAATTTCTTCACCAACAACTAATTTAATGGAACTGGTAATAAAAAAAATTTCTGAATTAGACCTGGGTCAGGGTGTTAGAATTGAAGATGTGCTTTCTTTTTTCAACTCTAATGAAACCAATGTTTTGATAAATCAATTGATTGAACAAGGAGAAGTTTTTGAAATAAAACCAGGCGTAGTAAAAGTTATTTAAAAAATAGCCGGCGTAACCCAAACTTCTAACACTCCTGCCAATAACAAAATAATCAAACTAAGCAGAATTAGATCTGCCGAATCCAATAAAATGTGTTCAAATTTTCTAGTCCCGAAATCGTGTCTTATGACTGCAACAGATATTATGCCTCCAGCCAACCCAGCAACAAAATAAGCAAATATTTCAGGTATGCCATGAATCACATATTTTAGTAATCCAAATGATATAATATTAAAATGCTGTGCTATTTTTTCAAACCCAAATAACGATGAATAATAGGTTATCTCTGTTCTGATAAAATTACCAATCGCGACTCCAATAACTGATGCGTTCCATGTTAAAATAAATATTGCTCCAGAACCATAAAGAAACGAAAATAAAATGCAAAAAATCAGTACTTTGACATTGTTAAGAAAAATTCCTACAAATGAATTTATATTGCCTGAAACCAAACCAGTTACATTTGGATTTATGTTTTCCAAGGTTGAGAACTGTGTCTCAAATAATACTAAAACAGTATCTTTAGGTAACACTGAATACCATAAAACACATGCCAAAGTTATACCTATGAACAAAGATATGAAAGCCATCAATGCTTTGCTGTGTTCTTTTAACAACCACTTTTCACCCATGTCTTGAAGATCTTTTTCTTCCTCCATTTTAATGGTGTTGTATAAAAGAGGAACACAGGCCATCACCGTTAAAAAAACCATTATTAAACTAGAATAGCTTCTAAAAATCCACAAACTTAAGAATATGGCCACAGAACAATACATGAACCCTAAAAAAATCAATCTACTTGGTCTGTTTTCGGCTTTGAAAGGAGTTGTTAAAGATTCTAAAACCATGAAATTGTCTTCGTCAACAAAGTTTAAAAATTTTTCTAAATAGAAAACCTTTAAATAAACCCTGGAATTACTTTAAAACCATGGATTACGAGAAAATGCTCAAGAAAGGAAAGAAAGAACTTCCCGAAATAGTTTCAGAAGTTGAAAGGTTTAACATACCTAAGGTCATAGGTCATGTTGAAGGAAACAAAACCATTGTTAGAAACTTCACTGAAATTGCCAAAACACTAGGAAGAAAAGTTGAGCATCTACTAAAATATGTTTTAAAAGAACTAGCAACACCCGGAGATATAAGAAAAAACGCTGTTGTTTTCGGAACAAAGCTTTCGGCTTCGAAAATAAATGAAAAAATAACTCAATACACAGAAATATATGTTCTTTGCAAAGAATGTGGAAAACCTGACACCAAGCTTTCAAAAGAAGGAAACATATATTATTTGAAATGTCAAGCCTGCGGAGCAAAACATTCATTCTATTCTAAAATATGAACATGAACTTCATCGTAAAAGAACACAACCCTGAATCAGAAAACATCATTTTAGCAATAATTGATGAAAACCTCTTTAATAAAGAAATTGCCGAAGGTAAAAAAATTCTTGATTTGACTGCTGACTTTTACAAAGGTGAAAAAAAGTCTAAGGAAGAATTGATTCATTTAATAAATCGAGCCACTCATCTAAACGTTGTCGGAACACACATTGTTGAATTTCTAACAAAAAAAGGTTTCATAGAAACCGCGATGACCATAAATAAAGTGCCCTATGCACAAATTACGATTTCTAGATCCTAATCAAACCACTTACCCAAACCTTCTTGACGATCAGCATCTCTTCCAAAAACATCTTCAATTCGTCTTTTGGTCAGCTCTAAAGTTTGAGTAAGATAAGGAGAAACATTGTACTTTCTTGCTAAACTTAAACTCGGTTCAAGATATTTAACAACCGAACCTTCTGAAACAGTGAATATTATCTTGCCATTACATTCAGAACATTTTCCAATTAAAGGAGGTCTACGATATTTTGCATTACAATTAACACATCTGAACTTTTGTGAAGAGAACTTTCTCAAATTGCCCTTCACATCTCTTAAAAAATGTTTTTCAATAACTAATCTTGCAACGTCTGACGCGTTTGTAGCACGAATTTTTTCAGCCAAATCCATTTGTCCTTTCAATTTATCCTGCATACTTGGTAATGTTTTATATGCTGAACAAAGGATTCCTGCATTAAGATTAGTAGTAGAATGTGTAAATCCATAACCCTCATATTGCTGAGGAGTATTCAAAAAATCTCCAACCTGTTTAATGTTTACTTCCCAAGGCATCTTATAGTTTAGCGCTGCAAAATAAAACTTAAGAGAATACTTTGAAGAGACATCCACATGAAAAATCATATCATCAACTTCTGTGGGATTTAAAAAATAAGTTAGAACAAGAGGTGCATCCATGGTGCTTCCTCTAGACGAAGGTAAATATTTTTGAGAGAAATTAAGGAATGCATCCATTAATAAAAACATACAAGACTCATCACCATCAACATCTCTTCTCATCGCAGCGTGAAATAATGGGTGTGCAAAAAATCCTTGGGTTTGAGAAAACCCAATTATTCTTCCCAAAATTCCTGCAGAAGTGTGGGGTGCCAATCCTACAATATAATGTCCTACTAACTCTTCTTTTGATTTCAAATTGTAAAACGGTTTTTGTTTATATAAACTCACCAATAATTCATCTATGAACTTAGAAGTTTTAAAAAGAATATCGTCGGCGGGTCTGTTGGGTGAAACCGGACAACAGGGCAAAATAATGTCCTGTGGTTTTAACTCCAATATTTGATCTTCTCGTTCCAAAAATTTTCCATCTATGTCTTTTGTATAACCTAATTCTTTTAATTTTTCTACGGACACAAAAATTTCTTCGGGTTTAAAATGTGTCAGCGCTAATTCAGACGCATCATATCTGGTGGTGCCGTCTTTATTCACATGAATAGCGTGTTTTGCTCTTAGTATTCCTTTAGAAAGATGCTCTGGAACATGATCCCGATTAAAAGTGCCTCTTACACCCTTTATTAAATCAGGAAAAATTTTAGTGCTCAAATTGTTTAAACAATTACGAAATAACTTCTTAATATCAATTTCTTTATTGATGAAATTTTTTGGAGAATGATTGCACCCTTTTGTTATTCCACAAATACTACAATGAACCATTTGTTCTGTTTTTTTACCGCATTCATCACACCTTGGAAAAATCGCTTCTTTTTTACAACGAGGACAAAAACGAACTACAAAATCCGCAGTGACCTTCCCAATGGTTAATGCTGCTTGAAATGATCTGAATTTACCTCCTTCTTCTCCTATGGGAAATAAGCAATGAGGAGAACCAACCATTTTTCTCATCTTTGCTTTTTCAGGTCGTCCCATTCGCCCACCAATAAATGTACCTGCTCGATCCCTCAATTTTACACGAGATAATTTTTTAATAATTGAAAAAGAGTCCATGGGATTTTCTTTTTCAAATAAATCCAATAGGCTATTTACATCCTTTGGAGAAAAAATGCTTGTTTGAACCATGAATGCTTTTGCAATTTCTTCTTCCAAAACAACAAATTCATTATTAACAAGTAAATGTGGAATACCTATTAATTCTAAAATCTCTTTTTCATCTGAGTTTCTTAAAACAATTTTTTTATCCCTTATTTCAAAATTTTTAAACCATGAAAAAAGTTTTTTAAGTTGATCTGGCTCTACACAACTCCAATAGAAAGTATGTTTTGGATGTAAAGGAATATTGAATGCGTTTGATAATTCCAAAGCCGCATCAATTGAAACCTTTGTTTTGATAGGATATTTAAACAACTTTTCTAAACTTTCTAAAGGAATGTTTACGAGCTCACCAATTTTTTCAAAATCAAAGCTTCCAAACAACCTAAAAATTGCTTTTTCTAACTCTAAAATCCAAAATTCTTCACAATAACCTGCGGGCACCAGTGGATGTGCTCTATCAAAAAAATCTCCGTAGCAAATAAGAATGTCTCCTAAAAACAGAATTTTTTCAATTTCTTTTTTGTATTTCTTTGCAATCTCTTCTGTTTCTAAAAACACTACATTCCCGTTTTTTAATTTAACAATTGGACCGTCTAAACTATCACACACTGTATATGCGGCTGCCTTTCCCGGGCGTTCAACCTTGAGTTGAGTTCCTGTGGCCAAATAATCATTTAATACTTGCATCGTTGCAGGATGGATTGATTGACCTGAATAACCTGAAGCTCTTGAACGACCATATCTTAGCCTAAACGCTCCTTTGGCCATGGGATGTGCAAAAACAGGTCTTCCTGCAACAAGATCTTTAATATAGGTATAATCAGGAGATATTTTGTCTTTCTTTTCTCCCTTTCCTTCTGATTTTGATTGTTTCTGAATTTTAATAAACTCTTCTAAGAAACTCCAATGATTCATATCAAATTCTTCACCCCATTTGCTTAACTTCGCCCAAATTTTAGGTGCTTTCAATGGTAGGCAACTGCTGTGTATCAAACAAAAACCATTTCTCAAAACATTCGTGTTAACTCTTGGTAAATCTTTATAGTTAATGTTCGAGACTTCATATTTTTCAGACGGGTCTCCTGAAATTTCGACAGGCAAATGTTCCATCAAAAATTCTGTTTCTTCTTTTGAAGGAAAATATTGTAGATTGGTTATGAATTCATGATAGTCTTCTAATTCTGCATGACACCTCTTTATTTCTTTTTCTGTGGGGTCGTACTCTTGAAATCCAAATTTTTTTCTCAAGTAATCTGCAATTACAACAGACCATGAAGCAGCTGTTCCTCCTGCATTTCTGATTGGACCTGAATAGTGTAAACAAAAATATTGCCCTTTGCCATCTCTTCTGTCTTTAAATTCCATTTGTGTAAATCCTTCGAGAGGACTGCTAACCACTCCAACAGTAACATATGTAAAACCAGTTCTAATACCTATTTCTATAGCTTCTTTTTGATCTTTAAATTTACAAAATTTTTCCAGAGCAACTTCCTCTGCAATTTTCAATGCAACCCTTACATCCAAAATACCATACTCTTTTTCCAACTCTTCAATTCGTTTTTCTGCGCCTTTCTTTCTAATTTGAGGTGCAACTACTCCTATCAAACCAATAACTCTTTCAGCCATGGTTTCCGCAAGTGTTATTTCTACTTCTTCGGAAGGATCAAAACCTTTTTTTCTTGCTTCAGAAGCCACATCAAAGGCTTTAAAACAACCTTTTTTTAGTTCCTGAAAATAATTCCCCATTTCTTTTGAATATTGCATTTTAATGACCATAAAAATTTATTAGCTTAACTTTTCTTGATTGAAGATTTAATACAAACGCTCTCGCGGGTTGAGGTTCTAACCCTCTTTTTTCTTGATCTTCGGTTATGTCTCCCCAACAGGAAGTGTTCATCAAAGTAACATTTCTATAGCTTGCAATTGTCGCTCTGTGAATATGTCCGGTTACAAATAAGTCAGGTACTTTGCTTATTAAAAGCGAGTCTAACTCCGCATCGGGAATATACATATTTGATTCGTGTGTTGGAGCAAGGTGCCTTTTTTGAAGAAGAAATTTCATTATCAAATCTGCTCTTTTTTGACCGCCTGCAATCCTTATGCTTTCAACATTGTTTGAGTAATATATTAATGAATAGCCATGATACATTAGGACATCTAATCCTGAGAATTCTTTTGAACTACCTATGTTAACCATTGCGGGGTTGCTTACAATAATTGCATTTGGTAATTGCCATATGGCTTCTGCAAAATCGTTGTACATGGGTGGTTGTGGCTCTGCTATTCTACCTGCATCATGATTACCTGGACAAATAATTAGTTTTTTGTCAGGACTTATTTTTTTAAGATGATTCGCCAATACAATGTATTGTTCCTTAATATCAGTTATTTCTAAATCTTCCTCTTGGCCGGGATACACTCCTACTCCTTCAACAAGATCGCCTGTTAAAAATATGTACTTGGTTTTTTTAGCCATGTTTTTTTGTTCTTCAGTACCGATTGTTCCGTTTAACCAAGCAATTAATTTTTCAAATTCTTTTTTTAGAAATACTTTTGAGCCCAAATGCATATCACTTATGAATACAGCGTATTCTTCTACGGGACTTTTTTTCAGTTCTTTGTTTAGAGGTATGTCTGGAAATACTAAACTATTTGCAAAAACAATGTCTTTGCCTAAACTCCCTACAACACCCATTACTTCATCTAAAACTACATCTTTTCCAATATCAAAAAAATCTTTATTGTTTTGATGAACTAATACTTTTGTTTCACCGGTTAAATCTTCAAGAGTCAAAATTATATTATTATTCTTTGTAACTTTTTTATCCTTGACCATTCCAATAATTGAAACTGATTCCTTTTCACTTTTTAATTTAAGTTTGTTTATTGAAATCAACCCTTGCATTTCTGGTCTTGCTTGAACTATTTTCTCAATTGCTTTAAATCGAATGTTGAAAAGATTAACAAAATCTGTAATTATTCTTTTTTTAGGCGGTCTGTCATAGCTACATACTACTTTAACTTTAGAAGAATTTTTTAAAATAATTTTATCATTTGAAAGTATGTTTGAGTTAGGTTCATCGGCTTCAATTTTTTTCTGTAAAAATTCAGGTCCGACCAATATTCCTTTCTCCAGTAGAGAACTTATTTTTTCAGAGTAATTCATTTTTTCTTTCAACTTCCAAATCTTCTTCTAAAATCTTTATAAGTTTTGGTTCTACACTTTCTGGAACTGATAAAGAAATTTCTCTAGTCCTACCATACCTTCCTTTGGAAAGAACTTTTCCATGAATTATACCCAACATATCTAATTCTGCAATTATATCTGAAACCCTTCTTTGTGTCAATGGTCTGAGACTTATTTTTTTACAAATTTCCCTATAAAAATCATATATTTCTCCTGTAAATACTTTCTCATTATGAACTGTTTTTTTTAAAGCAATAGCATAAAGTGTTGCTTGAAATTGTTTTGGTTGATTTTTTACCAGTTCTAAAACTCTATCTTTTTCTATCTTATCTTCTGCTTCGTCAATATTTTGTATGATTATTTTTTTTTGATTCTTTCTTTCGGCCAACTCTCCTGAAACTCTTAAAAGTTCTAAAGCTCTTCTTGCATCTCCATGATCTCTTGCAGCAAACGCTGCGCATTTTTCTAAAACACCTTCTTCAACTATTCCTTCTATGAATGCTTTCTTAACTCTTTCTTTCAATATGCTTTGAATTTGTAATGCATTATAGGGAGGAAATAGAACTTCTTCTTCACTTAAAGAAGATTTTACTCTCGGATCTAATGTGTTTACAAAAGTTAAATCGTTACTAATACCTACTATCACTACTTTAGATTTTTTTAACTCAGTATTTATTCTGGTAAGATTATATATTAATTCATCACCTGTTTTTTTCACCAATTGATCTATTTCGTCGAGAATTATTAAAATTAATTTTTTTTGTTTATCTAACGCACTAAAAAATACGTTGTAAACTTCATCGGTAGGTAATCCTGTCGGAGGAATTGCTTTTCCGAAATGCCTTGCTAATTGTGCAACCAGCCTGTATTCTGTGTCTGCGATTTTTTTAAGTTTGCAATTAAGATATAATATTTCCAAAGGTGATTTTTGTTCTTTAGCAATTATACCTAATTGTTGTGAAACATATTTCATAGATAATGTTTTTCCTGTGCCTGTTTTTCCGTATAGAAATAAGTTAGATGATAGTTCTCCTTTCAAAACAGGTGCTAAAATACTTGCTATTTGTTCTATTTGCTCATCTCTATGTTTTATTTCTTCAGGCATATATGATCCTTGTAATACACTTCTATCTAAAAAAAGAGATTCCTTTTTCAAGTATGATTTAAAAAAATTTCCTAGTTTTTTTTCTTCCATAAAAGTTCCAGATGAAATGAAGGTTTATAAATATTTGTTTTCCTTGTAACATATTATAAAAACTACATTATAAAATAGCTAATACTGACACCTTTGCTTCTTTTGGAAACTATGTTTTTTTAAGAAAATAGTTGTTTTCTTTTATTAATTAATTTCAATAT
>JBDRGV010000015.1:0-3040 GCA_043817405.1 archaeon
AACATCATTATTCCTATTCCTAGTCTAGTTTTATTTTGCATGTTTCAAGTTCACCATTAGCGCTGTGCCGATGTTTTGTATTTCTAAGCCTGCACGGTACATTTTTATCAGATCACGAACTGTTCCCATTTCGATGTCAAAGTGTTTAGAAATTGAAGTATAGGTCTGATTAGCATTTTTCTTCAAGAAGTCCATGAATTCGTCTCTGTTAGGGATTATTTCCAATCACCGTGATTCTTTCCTTGTTATAAAGCGTAAATACTTGTTTTTGCTGAAAAAAGGTCAAAAACGCTTTCTTTTACTCATTAAAGTTCTTTTATACTTCATAACAATACAATTGTTATCTTATTATTGAAATAACTACTATATAAATCTTTTGCCAAATAAAAGAAATATTTACAAAGATTTAAAAAAAGAAAACCAACTTACAAAAATATGTTCGGGAAAAAAAGGAGTGTAGTCACATATATTACTATAATAACAGTAATTGCATTTCTATTACAATATTTAATTCCGAATTTCACAAATTACTTCATGCTTTTATCCGCAGACGTATACACAAGACCATGGATTCTAGTAACACACATGTTCATGCACGGAAGCCCAATGCACTTATTGTTCAATATGTACGCATTATTTTTATTCGGAGGATTACTAGAACAAAAAATAGGTTCAAAAAGATTCCTAATGCTATACTTCGGAGCAGGAATAATTGCAGGTTTTGTAGCTAGTTTTTTTTACCCTGCAGCACTTGGAGCCAGCGGCGCAATAATGGCTGTGTTAGCAACACTAATAGTTCTAATGCCACAACTAAAAGTATTATTCTTCTTAGTAATACCAATGCCTTTCTGGGTTGCAGGAATGGTGTGGATTGCGCTTGATGTATTTGGAGTGTTCTTCCCATCAGGAGTTGGAAACATAGCGCATTTAGTAGGAATGGCAATCGGACTTCTATACGGATTTTATTTAATCAGCAAGAGAATAAAATATCGAAAATCCATTTCTAAGAATAAAACCCATATGAGCAAAGAAGACATAAATAACTATTTGAACAATGGTAAACTTTAGTTGAACAAAACTTTTTTAGTTGCAGCAGAAAACAGATACATAAGAACTTTCTTTAACACCATCAACACAAAGAGTACTGGTGGTGGTTATTCGATCATCACAGTTTCCAAAAACATTGTAATTATCTTTGTACATTAAATCAAAACAATCATTAGAATAATAAGAAGTTGTTTTCAAAGAGTTAGTCATCATGCACGATTTATAACCAGAAACCCTACAGGCAGCATTCCCTGAAAGAGTTTTTAATCGATCATATCGTTCGTTATCAAGGTTAATCCAATTACAACCATTACCAACATATACAATGGCAGGAGACGTTTGAACCGCTGCGCCACCAACATTATCATTTTCTTCTTCAGTGAATAAATCAGACCAAGAAAAATCACTATTTTCAAGTGCGATTGGTTCGAAAAGTTCATTAAATGAAAGCAACGGAAACTCATTTGGTTCATTAGCATTTTTGAAAAAATTAATGAAATTATCAGTTCTTTCCGTAGAGGTTACGACATGACCAGTAAGTTCAACATCCATTCTGTTGACAGCCAATGCGAAAACAAAGAAAGCTAAGACAAGAACAATAACCATATAATGCAAATCATGACCGTGTTTACTCATAAACTACCCCTCTAAGAGTGTTTAGGAACGAGAAGTATATAAAGTTTTCTAAATAAAAAGAAGAAAACAAATTTATTCTGTTCGTTCTAGTAACAAACCTATTGCAGGAATGTTATCCATATCTTTTGCCAGACCGAATGAATAGTTAAATACTGGAAAAATAGCGCTATAACCAACATCATCTACTTTAGGTCCTTCAGGTAATGCGATTAAACCAATATTAATATCTGCAGCCATTCCGTTTCTTAAATAGTTATTATTAACACCCAATCTTACGGTTCCTGCAACTTCATCTACAACTTTATCTATTGAAAATGATGCGTATTGACCATTTATGGTTCCAAAATCATGTGTTAATGTTAAATTTGTGTTATCGGTTGGCGCAATGGAAACACTTGCTTCCTGTGTCCAAGCATCTTCTGCACCAGGAAACAATGCGAATAAATATTGCGCTCCAACAGGCGTTCCTTTTATTTCAGAATCATAACCAGCTATTAAATTAATTTCATTTATGGATTTTGTTTTAAGATCATTGTTAAGAAATAATGTTCCTGAAAAATTTCCAGAAGAAACTGTTACATAAGGCTGAACTACCCATCCATCAGAAAAACTCATTCCTCTAAAAAGATAATTAGAGGCTATTTGAACTCCAAATGTTGTTTGAATATTGTCTTGTGCTTTTACAGTAGATAAAGTTAATACCAATCCCAATAGTCCTGTTGCAATTTGTTTTATCATTTTAATAAACAAGAATGAGAGCTTATTTTTAAAGATATGCTATTTAACCACTCTAAAATGGATAAAATAAAAAAATTTATATATGATTTTGAATTTTAAACAACTGAGGGGATCGATATGAACAATAAAGGACCTATTTTAATCGCGTATTTGTCACAAATAATTCTAGTAATAATATTACTACAAGTAACAGGGTTTCTAAAAGGATTAACTGTTTTTGTGGTTGCAATCACCGAGATACTAATACTAGCATCAATTGCTAAAGAAAAAAAGTGGGATTTCCAAAGCTGGTACGCATTCTTCATGTTCATAGTTATACTTTTATTCTTAATCGCAAGTTTACAATCAGGAATTAGCGATATAACTCCTACTTTATCGGTTGAAATAATAGTTGCTCTAATACTGGGATTCTTCATAACAGTATTCTCCAGAGAGCCTGAAGAAAAACCTACAATAGAAATTACCGATATTGAACCAGTAATGGAAGTTATACATTACAGAAAGCCAGAAGCAAAAGAAGTAATTGAAGAACAAAAAACAGAAACAAAAAAAGCGAAGAAGAAAATAAAAAAGAAAACAATACAAAAAACCATTTCAGAGAAAATCGTTGCATTAAAAG
>JBDRGV010000016.1:0-4595 GCA_043817405.1 archaeon
TAATCTTAGAAGTATATAAACTTTAGCTATCACTCTCAAATGGCGCTAAGACCGCTAAGCCCTATTGCTTTTGTTGTGTGATTTGAACAATGTAGACATTGATATCTTATGAATACAGAATTACCGCTGTTCATTCGTTCGATTTCTTTCATACCGTGGTTGCATTTTGTACAAAGCATGGAACATTTATTCAACTAACTAGTATATAAACCTTTCTATACCAGTATACATATTTGTATATTTCATAAGGGTGTATTTCTGGAATTTTGTTGTATTTAAGTTTGTGATCAAAAAAAGATTATTTCTTGACTTTTCTCTCAATCTCTTTTTTTAATGTGTTAATATATAGATTCATCTGTAATTCTATATCTTTAAAGTCTTTTTTAGTAACTTCTTTTCCATAGTATTGTAATCCATTTCTTTTGGTACGAACTTTTTCAAAGAAATCCCAGTTAAGTTCTAGTTTAGGATGTTTTACACAGAGATGAGCAAATAAGCATTGGTGGTTGTGGGATTTCACTTTATCAAAAATTAGCAGTGTTTCAGTTATTGTGTGTAATGCGTTGTAGGATAAAATGTATATTGAGTTCCAGTGTTGTTCAGGTATGAGAATCTTGACTGATTTTAAATTCTCATCTATTATTTCCATGTTTCTTTCAATTTTCAAAGAGTCATGATCTGCAATGGGTGTGAGAAAACCTTTTGAAACACAGTTATTGTATATTTGCTCTTTAGTTTTGAAGGACATTTTGTAAAGCTTCTTTGCTTAAATATCCTTTAATAAAATCGCCCTTAATAATGTTTGCTGCCAATTTTCCGTGATATTTTCGGAGTTCTTTGAAATTATTGCAACTAAATAATTGAATTTCTCTTCCAAGTTTTTTTTCATATTTGTATAGATTTAGATTTTTGTTGTTTCCATAGATAAATAAGTCAATATCACTTTCTGAATGCCAAAAGCCGACGCTAAAACTTCCAAATATTATGATTGTTTTAGTGTTTTCTAAACTGTATAGGTGATTTAGAAGTCCTGATTGGTGGAGCATGTTCATACCGAATAGTTTTTTTGTGTTTATATATTCTGGACTTTCATAGTTTCCAATGTAGTATGGCATTTTTTCTTTAGGTTTTATCTTTATTATTAACTTTTCTTCTTGGAATTTTTTAAGCCATTTGGATATTTTGCTGTCAGAAATCAGTACTTCTTTTTTTATCTGGGAGAAATGCCATTGTTTTGATGGGTGGTTAAAAAATAAATACATTATGTCTTTTTCTCTTGAAGCCCTCATTTTACTACCTTTAAAGGGAAGTAAATTTATAAATGTTTTTGTTTTCTATTGGGACAATAGTTCAAAAACTTTTGTTTTTTGTATTATGAAAAAGTAAAAAATATCAATCAAGGTGAATCTCTAAAATATCGCCATCTTTCAGTACATGATTTAAAGAAAGCTTTTGAGCAGGGAATCTGGCAGAAGGACCAGTAACCCTTGCAAATCTAAACAATCGAACAAAGTCTTTATGGAGTTTATTGCAAACATCTCTAATGGTGAAACCTCTGAAAACAATCAATGGCTCTTCAAGATCTGCTTCTTTGCCCGGCTCCTTCATGAAAATACTCATCAGATTAAGTCTTTGAAAAATTAATTCTTTCAATTCTTCAATTCCCATTCCAGTGGTTGCAGAAACTGCGATGTCTGCTTTGGTTTTTTTCATCAATATTTTCAACTCTTCTTTTGAAACCAGATCGGATTTTGTGATAATTGTAATTGCAGGTAAATACTTTTTATTGTCTTCGATGCAATCAATCCATTGATCAATATTTAATTTGCTTCTGATAACAACATCTGCATTGCTAATCTTGAATTCTTTCAAAATATCTTTTAATGTGTTTTTAGTTAATTCTAGTTTAACTGTGGAAGCAATTTTTATACCGTCTCTCGCTGTTTTTTTGATTTGAACATCTGGTCTTGTTTGATTCATCCTAATGTCAGAGTCATAAACTTCTTTTTCAATGGTTGGTAAACGCTTAACATCGGTCGCTTCAAGCAGGATGACTACCATGTCGGCGTTTCTCATGACCGACAGAACTTCTTTACCTCTTCCTCTACCGCTTGCGGCTCCTTTAACAATTCCAGGAACGTCCAGAATTTGTATCTTGGCATATTTATGTTCTAATAATCCGGGAATAACACTTAGCGTTGTGAAAGCATAGGCTGCAACTTCGGATTCTTGATTGGTCATGCTATTTAACAACGTACTTTTTCCAACAGATGGAAAACCCAATAACAAAACAGTTCCATCGCCGGTCTTCCTAACTGAATAGCCATCTTTTGGTCCGCCACCTTTACCACGACTAGCTTGTTTTTCTTTTAGTTTAGCAAGCTGTGCCTTGTACATTCCGATGGCATGCTGAGTTCTTTTATTGTACTTGCTATCCTTAATGAGAGTTTCCAACTCTTCGATTTTGCTATTATATTCAACCATTGTAGCCTTGAAGCAAATAGAAGTTTATAAATTTGTTTGTAAGAAAGTTTTATATAATATATGTATATATAGCAATAATATGAAAACAATCCTTGTCACAGGCGGAGCAGGTTATATTGGTAGTGCAACTGTTAAAGTGTTGCTGGCTAAAAATTATGATGTTGTGGTTGTTGATAATCTTTCTCATGGAAAAAAATCAATGGTTGATAAGAAAGCAAAGTTCTACAGGTTAGATTTGGCAAAGGATAATCTAAACGAAGTTTTCAAAGATAACAAAATAGATGCAGTAATTCATTTTGCAGCCTACAAATCCATTGAGGAATCAATGGAGAATCCTGAGAAGTATGAAGACAACATTATAGGAACAATTAATCTGTTGGATATGATGATTAAGTACAAAGTGAAAAAAATTATTTATTCTTCATCGGCTGCAGTCTATGGTGAACATGAAGGCGTGGCAGATGAAAAAACAGAAACAAGACCTACTAATTATTATGGTGTAACTAAGCTTGAATGCGAAGATATAATTAAAGATTACAGCGATGAATATAATATACTATATATATGTCTGAGATATTTTAACGTTGCAGGAGATGCTGGTTTGAACTATGTAGACAAAGGAGCAAAGAATATTTTTCCCATAATAATGGATGTTGTGTTTGGCAAAAGAAAAGAACTGGAAATTTTTGGAAATGACTACGACACAAGAGATGGTACTTGCATTAGAGATTATATTGACATAAATGATCTGGTTGAAGCACACATTCTTGCACTTGATGTTGACTATAAAGGTGTTATAAACCTAGGAACTTCAAATGGAATTACTGTGAAAGAACTAATTTCTTTTTCAGAAGAAGTTGTTGGAAAAAAGATAAAAACAATTAATTCTCCGAAAAGAAAAGGTGATGTTGCGGTTTCAATTGCATCAAACAAGAAAGCAAAAAAAATTCTAAATTGGCAGCCAAAGAAAAATGTTAAAGAAATGATTAAATCAACCTTTGAAGCATATAAATCGTTTTTTAGTTGATTTTCTCAATATTTTTTATGAGAGTTAGAATGTCTTTTTTTATTTCTTTTGTGTCTGATAAGCTTATTATTTCTCCATAGTAGTTTATGTTGTTTCTTATTTTTCTGAATCTGTCAAATTCTTTTGCAATCATTTCTTTTTGGAGTGTTTCTTTTAGGAATGAGTAGTAACATTCATGGTTTAGTATTTTAAATCCTTTATTTAACGCTAGTGCTTCTAGTTTTTCTCTGAGTGCATCGTAGAAAAGGGTTATTATTGATGTGCTTGAAGTGTTGTTTATAGGTATTTCTTTTGCAGTATTTATTTTATTGTCTGAGTTTCTTATTAGTGACTCTGCCATATCAGGGTCTGGCTTTATGGTTCTTATGATTCTTTTTTCTTTACATTCTTTTAAATCCATTTTTTAAAAAAGTTCTATTCCTTTTTGAATGTTTTTTTGTAGGTTTTTGTTTGATAGTTCTTCTTTGAAATGTAGTTGTATTTTTCTTTTTAGTTTGTTTTCTTCTTCTTTTGTGTTTATTTGTCTTTTTTTTGTGTCTATGAAAATATCTATATCGCTTTCTTTGGTGTTTTCTGTTTTTGCTATTGAGCCAAATAATATTATTTTTTTATACATTGTTTTTTTGTGAATTTCCTTTAGTTCTTCTCTTAATAAAGTCTTCCAGAATATTTTCGCAAGATCTTCGAACAGGTCGTTTTTATTTATTCTGAATAGGAGATTGTTTTTGAATTCTCTCTTGTTTAGGATATTTTCTTTTTCGTAGAGTTTTAGCGTTGTTGAGGCTGTTGGTGGAGTGACTTTTATCTCTTTTGCAAACTCTCTTACTGATATCTCTCTTTGTGTGTCTTCGAAGAAAGGTTTTAGGTTGTTTAATATTTTTAACATATGTTAAATTAATTTAACAATGTTTATAAATCTTTCTATTATTTGATGGTTAATTGAATTTTAAAATATTCTGAATAGAGCCTCTAAATCAAAACATTTAAATATGAGCTTAGAAAATAATATAGAACATATAATAGTTATTATTAGTATGAGAAATAATATTAAAAAAGAGAGGTAGAGAATTTTTAAATTCTTTCC
>JBDRGV010000017.1:0-3096 GCA_043817405.1 archaeon
CATATAGTTTATTGAAAAGTCTTACAAAATCTGTTTGGGTAACTATGCCTGTCATATAATTATCTTTCATAACAACTAGTTTTCGGAAATTGTTTTTCACAAGAATAGGAATTGCTTCTTTCACAGTGGTTTCAGGTGTGACGGTCATTAATTTTGGAGACATCAAATGACTAACTTTCATTTCGTCTAGTTTTTTCTTATCTAAAGGTGCTTTTTTCAAGAAATCTCTTTCAGTAACAACGCCCACGGGCAAATCACCGTCTTTCACAACGACGCATGAAACTTTTTCACCCACGATTATATCGCCCGCATCCATCAAGGTTTCACTTTTTTGAATGCTGATAACATACTTTGACATGATTTCAGAAACAGGTTTGTTAAGAGTTTCCTCTATGTTTTTCTTTAATTTCTCAACTACATTCTTATTTTTAAAATTGTTAAACAGACCCATTTTATTTCTTTTTTTTGTAATGGCCTTTTTTGTGTATGGCCAATTTGTCTAAATGTTCCGGATACCCGACTGGTATGTTACCAAGACTAATCATTGTTGATATGAATACTAGAACTGATACTATTAAAAAAGCCCAAGCCCAGGTTTTAATCAAGGGATCATTTAAGTAAAAAGCACTTATGATAAATACTGCCATTGATACTAACATTAAATTACTGTGTAATGGAGCGACTTTAAACATTGTATACACCTCTTTAGGATAATTAATGATTAAATGGTTTATATATTTATCTGTTAAAGCTTATTTTAAGTTACCTTTATAAGACTGTCTAGATTCCCTTTCAAAATGAGCCTACAAGACCTTGTAAAAGAAACAAAAGAACTAAACGAATCAGTTTTGGTAGTTGATTTGAACAATGGTTTCTCAATTGGTTTAGAAAGAGTAAAATCTCATGATTCTAAAACAAAAGATTTGAAATATAGATTATTATATAATACTGGAAGTAATATTGGTTATATGGGTTCTAATGCAAAGTTTGTTTCAAACGGTGAATATTCAAGTTTTTCATCTGATGCAGAAAGAATGCTTGAAAAATATACTATGACTTTACAAGATTTAACTAAACCTATAGATACTAAAATTGGAGAATTATATGATAAAGTTTTGGCACCAATTGAAATTCAACCGGTTAAAAAAAGGAATTTTTCTTATCTTTTACCTGCATTTGGTATAACTTTAACTTATCCTATTTCAGTTCCTGCAATTTTTATTTTCGCAATGGTTTCAAAAATGGGTGGTACTGTTGGAGCAGGTCTTATGAGATATGCTTTGTATGCGCCACTTCAAATTCCAGAAGCCATTAGATATGCAGTTCATCCATCAATAAAAGGTGTTAAAGTAACTAATAAAGAAGTATTTTCAGAAAAACCTGAAAATGAAAATTATGTTGCAGTTACTGATTTCGGAGAGAATTTTAACCCTGATTTTTTTGGTGATTCGAGTTCATTAAAAGGAAGAAAAGTGTTTTTACACGCAACCTTCCCTGATGGATTGGAATTGACTAATAGTTGGTTAAGTTATCATAATGAACACAACTCTGATATTAAAAACCCTTATTCTTCAACTAAGCTTTTTCTTCCAGTTGATAAGGAGTTAAGTGACCAAGCTCATTCTTTATACAACCAATACAATCAAATGTGGAGTGATATAAGAGATTTCAGAGACAACATCAAACCAAAAGAAATTGCTGCAACATTAAAAACTTTAAAAATTCTTTAGAACTTCACAAACTTCAACTTACTAACTTCTTTTCTTGCTTTATCGAGTTTCTTGTTGAAGTCTTTCATGAATGCAACCATTTTTTCAGTTGCTATTTGTTTTATCTCACCAGCGCTCATTCTGCCTGATTTGTATTCCTTGTAGATTTTATCAAGTTCTTTGTCGTCTTCCACAAGATGTTGTTTCAGAAGTTCGAATACCATGCATTTCTCGACTTCAGCACCTAGTCTTCGATGTTCTTCTAGTGTTTCTCTTCCGCCACTTACTGCTCGCATGATTTTCTTTTTAACGGATGCTTCGTCTTCTGGAATTGTGATGCATGATTCGGGCTTTGACTTTGACATTTTTATTTTTCCATCCAGTGAAGGCGTGTATTTGTGATATATTGAACTGGGTGCGAAGAATTTTCTTGCTTTCATTCTTTTGACAACATCTCTCGTGAGTCTGATGTGAGGATCCTGATCTATGCCGACAGGTATTACTCCAGGCATTGGTTCTTTGAATTGAGGATAGAGAATGTCTCCTATTTGTGTAACTGCACTCATGATTCTTCCGGGATCTGCACTTCCATATATTGCTTTGAATTCATTTAAGGTGATTTTTCTTGCAGCTTCATAAGCAAAATGAACGACATCTTTGTTTTCAGATTGAAAATAAAATATTGTTTTTTTAGGATTAAGTCCTAGTGCTATGTATGCTGGTATGTGAAATTCCATGGCTCGCTTTCTGCCTTCTGCTAAAGAAACTCCTCTGGCAGCGGCGGCTTCCAGGTCAGCCACTAAAATATAGGTGATTGCGCCTTGTTCTTGAAAATACTTCAGATTCTCGACGACTAATTTATTGCCTAAGTGGATTTCTTTGTTTGTGGGCATAATTCCGCTTAAAGCATAGAAAGGTTTTTTTTCTTTGATACATCTAGCAATGATGTTGATATCTCTCCCTGCGAATACAACTCCTCTACGCATTATCCTATTGGGTTTTGGAAGGCTATCGCTATTGAAAACTTCCATTCCAAAGTCCTTTACAATCTTTCCATAGTCCTGCACGAGCTCGGACCCGTAGGGGTCAATTATTTTAGTCATAAAATATCAAAGCTGTTTTTAGTTATATAAATGTTTCTCTCTAAACCATAAATTATATAAACAAAATCTTAATCTCGATGTATAGGTGATAATATGTACAAAAATAGTTTATTTTTGTATATCCAAAAACTCGGAGGTTTTTGAACATGGCTATAGTTGGATTTAATTTCACAAAAATGACTGCTGAGAAGACAAAAGCAGTTACTGGAAAAATTAACATATCAAACAATGTTTCTATAAAGAAAGTTGTTGAATCAAAGTTTGGTCTTGATTCTAAGAAGAAA
>JBDRGV010000018.1:0-2262 GCA_043817405.1 archaeon
TCTAAAGGAACCATTCTATTGGGAAAGCATTATGTTAAAATGGGAAGAACTGATTCTTTGGTTAATAAGATTTATCTTGATATGATTCGTTCTCATATTGTTTTTGTTTGTGGTAAGAGGGGCAGTGGAAAGAGTTATACCATGGGTGTGATTGCAGAAGGTGTTTCTAACCTGCCTCCTGAAATTAAAAATAATATTTCTATTATAATGCTTGATACAATGGGTGTTTATTGGACCATGAAATACCCAAATAAGAAAGAAAAGAATTTATTGGATGATTGGGAAATTGAAGCTAAAGGCTTGGATGTTAAGATTTACACTCCTAAAGGTTATTTTGATGCTTACAAGAAAAAAGGAATACCTACTGATGCGCCTTTTTCTGTTAAGCCTTCAGAACTGGATGCCAATGATTGGAATTTGACTTTTGGTATTAATTCCCAAGAGCCTTTGGGTGTTTTGATTGAAAAGACAATATATAATCTTAAAGAAGTTGGTGATGAGTATGATATTCAGGACATTATCAAAGCAATTGAGAAAGATCTTGACGCTGATAAATCAGTTAAGGATGCTGCTAAAAACCAATTTTTAAATGCAGGTAATTGGGGTGTTTTTGATAGTGAAGGAACTCCTTTGAAAGAATTGGCTAAAGGCGGTCAAGTTACGGTTTTAGATGTTTCTTGCTATGCCACCATGCCTGGTTCGTGGAATATTAAAAGTATGGTTATTGGTTTAATTTCTGAAAAACTTTTCATTGAACGAATGCGTGCAAAGAAAGATGAAGAATATCAAGAGATTCATAAATCTGTTAATTATTTTGGAGATGAAAAGGTTGTTAAGCAGGAATTTCCTCTTGTTTGGCTTATAATTGACGAGGCTCATGAGTTTTTACCTTTAGAAGGAAAAACTGTGGCAACCGATCCTTTGGTTACTATTCTGAGAGAAGGTAGACAGCCTGGAATTTCACTGGTCTTGGCCTCTCAGCAGCCGGGCAAAATCCATACCGATGTCATGACTCAGGCCGATACTGTTATTTCTCATAGAATAACTGCCAAGCTTGATATTGACGCGCTAGGAATGCTCATGCAATCCTATATGCGTCAGGGACTTGACGCCCAATTAAATAATCTTCCACGTTTCAAGGGAGCAGCCATAATTTTTGATGATACTAACGAGAAAATGTATCCCATGAGGGTCAGACCCAGGTTTACTTGGCACGGTGGTGAGGCACCTACTGCAATTCATAAACAAGAGGAATTATTCGAAGATTAAGAAATATTTCCGAGAAATCTTTGTAAAAATTTATAAATCTGATATTGTTCATCATCTTCATGGCTTTTTCAAAATCTTTTCCCAGAACAACCGAGAAATCTGCCTATCCTACTTGGGAAGAAATATATCTTTCCGATGAGGAAGAGCTACAGGTTGAGAAAGAATCTAAAGCAGAAACAATTGTTTTGATGAAAGAATGCATCGAAGATGCGAAGAAAATTTTTTCAGATAAAAAACTTAAGGATTTCCAATCAGATGTTATAAACATTGCAATCGCTTTATTTGAAAAAAGAGCTTCTCACTCTGTTTATAAGAAGGAAAATAAGGCTAAAGAGAAATTTGACAAATTATTCGGTCAGAAATCCTAGATGAGTGTTTTCTTGGCTTCTACTTTTTCTAGTTTTTCCCATTTAAGAGTTTTTTGGTCCATATGCCAATAGGTGGCTTTTAGAAAGTAAAATATTGCTCTGCAGATATCTGTTTGTGTTATTATTCCTTTTAGTTCATCGTCTTCAACTATTGGAAGTCTTCTGACATTATCTATAACCATTAGTTTGTTTGCTTCGAATATGTTTGTATCACCATATATTGTTAAAACCGGAGAAATCATAATGCTATCGACTGATGATGATTGGCATTTGTTGGTGTTTTCAACGATCTCGGCGGCTATATCATACTCGGTTATGATGCCCACAATTTTTTTCTTGTTTGTCACGATGATTGACCCTACATTGTTTTTAGCCATTCGATTTTTGGCTTCAGAAAACTTTGATCCTTTACTTATGGTTAAAACTTTCTTAGTCATGACTTTATTTACGTCCAGCAGATCAGATGTTTTTATTTCCAATGATTCATATAGTTTATTGAAAAGTCTTACAAAATCTGTTTGGGTAACTATGCCTGTCATATAATTATCTTTCATAACAACTAGTTTTCGGAAATTGTTTTTCACAAGAATAGGAATTGCTTCTTTCACAGTGGTTTCAGGTGTGA
>JBDRGV010000019.1:0-9930 GCA_043817405.1 archaeon
GTTGTTTTCAATATCTTGTAGATATCTTCCTTTGCAACCATTGAGTTTTCTTCTGTTAATGATCGGTTCATATTAGCGAAAGTTCTATTTTCGTACAAAATAATATCATCTCTTACTTCTGCAATGTAACCTAGCTTTGAATCTTCATAACCTTTGTTAACCTGGTCAGGTAATAAACTTTCTATGGCTCCACAAAGCAAGAACTGTTCAAATCTCTTTACTAAATCAGTTTCAGTGCCACCCATGAACTCATATTGAAAAGTGTAAGAAATATCCTTCTTTTCCTTTCCTTCACCGACTTGTTCTTTAAGGTTTGCTTTCTGACCTCTTGTTACTTTGTAAAGAACTTTTCCAATAAACTCTTTCTTTTTATCGAGTTTTCCGTCGCCATTCAAATCTAAGTAATATTCATATTCTGTATCTCCAGCATAGTTGAACCAGAAATCTTTGATTTTTATCTCTGCTAATTTTCCATGCGAATCAAAAATCTTGTAACCGCCATTATTTGTTTTGTCAAATAAAGAGAATATTCTTTTATCAGTCTCATATTTCAATTTATTTAGACCTATAATATTAGCTGGCCAGAAATCCCAATCATGTTCGACTCTTATAACCATATCTTTAGTTGGTTGTTTATTCACAGCCCCTAATGTAACATATGCTCTGAGTTGTTGTAACCAATCTATTGTATCAAAAGCAACTCGTTCTTTTTTTGAAGGTTCATGGGCAAGCCACATAGTGCTTTCTTGTGGTATCCAGTCAACAATTCCGTCTTCATAAGTTACATAAATTGGTTTTTTTGGAATTTGTTTTTCTTGTGCAATCATTTCTTTAATTTTTTTATCTCTTGAACTTTCATCTTGAAATTCTGGATCGTTAAGTTCTGAAATTAAATCAAAGAATTTTTTTACTCTGGCATCATCAGGTAACACATCATAATATTCAAGTGTAGTTCCTGCTCTATATTTTTCACCAGCGAACCATCCAAGAAGTGTAGTTCTACGTTCAGATAATTTGTTCACCATAGTTTTTTTACCGTCTTTTTTTAATACATTAGTTTCATGTTCAATAAGCGCTCTTTCAGGTTCAAACTCATAGTTTAATAATTCATCCAAGTTATCAGAATGAGACTTACCAAAATGACTCGTTTCTTCCTGATAGTTAGTGCTTCCTCGGATTTGCATCCCTTTTTGAAGATTTTCATTTCTCAAAGTTGACGAAGCTATTATTTCGTTAGTTTCATCTCGCAAGTGATACTCTTCTGTGTTATCCGTTACTCCAACAAAAACAGATCCTAAATACTTTCCTAGCTTAGAATCGCCACTAGCAATATTTCCACGATACATCTTTGTTTCAGTGTATTTATCTATATTACTAGCGGTTTGTGCTGTTTCTCCACCTGCAAATGTGACGTCTTGAGTTGCACGGTAAATAAGGTTTCTTACAGGTCTATCTTCTTTTTTAGTCCAATCATCCCAAGTTAATAATCCTACAATCGTTCCGATAGTTACGCCACCTATGATTAAATATTTTTTAAATTCGTCTTTGAAGCTCATTTTAGTTACCTAACTAATATTTATCTCTCAAATCCTGTATTCGCTTTTTTCTTTCTTCAGGTGTTTCTGCTTTTGGTTTTTCAATTACCTGTTCTTCTATCTTAGTATCTATAGTTTCTTCAACTACTTTTCCTACAGGTTTTGTTTCTTTAACAATAGTTTCTGCAGGGTGAAAGTCTTTGTAGATTTGTTCTCTTAAGAAATCGTTTGATAGAAGCTTGTCTTCTAACATTCTTAGATTGTTATCGGCTTTTGGTGAAGCAGCACTAATAAATTTGCTAAAAACTTTTCCAATGGTTAATCCTGTCAATAGTCCAGCAAATTCGAAAGGAGTTTCGGCAAACTCTGCAATTGTTGATTTCGGAGCTTCTTGTCCTAAAGCAGTTCCGCCAAATGCATATCCTATATCCATTGCTAATGGTATCATAAAGCTGTAAAATGCTTTTGTTTTAAGTTTCAAGTTGTTTATTTTCTCATGTTTAAGAGAATATTCAACAGATTTTTTTGCATTATTCCATTTATCTTTTGCTTTTCCAATTATGCCCAGACCATTGTCTTGAACTGTATCATCAATAGTTGGGTGTTCTTTCTTGTAAACTTGAAAATAATCTCTTGTTGTTGCAAGAGCGTCTCTGAAATCTTCATTTTCCAGTTTTTTTTGAAACTTTTTAGAGCTGTAAGAGTGGTTTAAAGTCTTCATTGCTTTAACATAGTTTTGTTTAACTTCTACATTATCTAATTTGTTCTGTGTCTTTACGGCTAAAATTTTGTCTCCAAATGCAATTACTACACCTGTACCTATGTATTTTCCTATTTGTGTTGCTAGTACATAATCTCCCATTTTATTTTCCTCCCATAAATCATAAATATGTTTTCACTGATAAGGGGTAATAACTAATTCTTTTTAAAGGTTTACCCTAATTACCTTCATCGCCGACATTTCAGTAGGCGACATAGTCATCATATTTTTTATTAATATAGTAAATGTAAACATCTATTAGAAAGTATTTTCACAAAAGTGCTGATTTGCCTAAATACTTTCAAATAAATTAACATTAACCCGCAAAATACGAGCAAAAATATTTTTTTTCCTGCTCGAATAGTTTACAGCATTATTGTTATTTTATATTTTTTAATACTTCAACTATGTATTCTTTATGATTTTTACTTGCTTCTTTGAATACTGTTTCTAAGCCTGACCGGTTGTGTTTGTAGGATAGTTCGTAGGCTTCAGGAATATATGTTGATATTAGATTGTTAACCATTTTTCTAATAAAAGGTTCATCTACTTTTACTTTCAGTAAAGCAAATTTATTTTCAATGGATACTTCATTCAATGTTTCTTCAAAAGAATGTCCCTTGGTAATTTCGTTCTTTATTTTTTTTACGTCTTTTCGCATTTTTTTGTAGATTGAATCTTTGTTTCTGTTCTCATAGATTGTTCTTTGTTTTTCTTGATCAGACATATTTGCTATTGCATAACCTAATTCAACGAGGTGTAAATCAGACAGTCTTTCTATTCTGTGATTTACTCTATCTTGAGAAAATTGAACAAAATCATTTTTAAACAGAAAATCTAAAACTCGATCTTTGTCTTCTAATGGAATAAAATCCACTTTAGGACCTGACTCTTGTATCCCGTTAGTATCCTCATAGTATAATATTGTCGTTTTATTTACTCTGGATTTATCGACTTTATTTGAATTGTGTGGAAACAAATGGTTATATACATTAACAAGATCAGTGTAACTATTGTAGGCACGTCTTTTTTTTGGTCTTTTCAATTCGTTTGATTCTTTTATTTCTTCAACATTTTTAAAAATATATGCTCCATCAAAAAGTCTTGTGTAGAAACTATCTATGTTAAGGTTAGTATCTAACTTGTCTATTGCATAATCTCGAACATCACCTATTTCTTGAGCCAGATCAAATATTTCTTTTACTAAAGATGAATCATCGTTTGTTAATTTAGAAGGATCATTTTTCAGTTCTTCAATCTTTTGTTTTAAGGTTCTTGCTGCCGTAATAAATCCAGATGGGGTGTGTAGTTCAACATTCAAATATTTAATTAGTAATAGATCTTCAACACTATCGTAGTTTATTATTTGATCATCTAATTCTCCTTTCAGTCCATCTATTTTTGATATAACTTCAATTGTTTGATGATGTTGAGCATATAATTTATCCAAGATGTCATTGTCAAAACTGAATTCTTCATGAAGAAGTTCTGCATTTCTTTGCTCTGGTGAAACTATTATTAGATATCTATGAGCAGGTCCGTTTTGTAAGTAGTGTTCTCCAAGTTCTTTTTCTAGTTCCGGGCTTTCTCCTCTTTTATCCACTCTAAATGATCTTAGCCTGGTTTTTTTACCAACTGTTTCTTCTAAGCATCTATTGTAGTTTTTAACTAGATCACCATCTATATGAAACAATGATTCTCTTATTATTCCTGCGTCTTCTAATAGTTTTGGCATTTTAATCGCTCTTAGTTCTTAAGTTTTCCTTCTTTAACTATTTCTTCAATGTAATGCTTTATTGCTAATTGAACAGTTGCATCTGTTTCTTGGTATTTTAGTCTTTCTGCGACTTTTAATTTTTGATATTTAACCAAATCGATTTGTGTATGTTTTCCTTGAGTCATGTTGTTTTCTAGGAATTTCATTTCAGCCTGTATACCCCACAGCATGCTATTGTATCCTCTTATTACTGCATCACTTGCTTCTGTATCAGCATATCTCTGTTCTGAATCGAAATATCTTTGAGCTTCTTGGAATAGTACATCTGGAGTGATTTCGTTATACATTTCTTTCAAGATGTTTTCTTGTTCTTTGAAGTCTTTATCCAAAAAAAGTGCTCTATTTTCGAATAATTCAGGTTGTATGTCGAAATCAGCTGTTCTTTCTTTGATTGCATCCATGATGGCTTTAGAACTTCTTCCTGTTATTGAAGGATTCTTGGTTTTTAAATCAGCCATGAAATCTCCAAAATCTTTAATCGTAGCATTTTTGAATTTTTTATCATTAAACATTTCTGCCATGTACTCTGATACTGATTCATTTAATGTCCATGATCCGTCTTCATTTTGTACATCTTGAGTTGCCATTGGTGTGTAACCTTCTTCTATTTTGATTAATCCACCTTCTCTCAGTTTTTTACTTTGCATGTATAGAATATCTGCGAAATCTTCTGATGTTACAGGTCCGTCAATTAACAAACGATCACTCATTCTGTTTCTTACAGCGCCATCTAGTCCAGTTGGTTTGTTTGAAGCTGCGAAGTTAATGACATTTCCAAGTCTAAGAGTAAAAACTCCGTCAAGGTACTGCATCAGGATATTGTTGATATCGTTATCTGCTCCTTGAGCATCATCTCTGTTTGATGTTAATAAATCTAGGTCGTCCAAAATTCCAATGCTTATTGCTAGTGGATCTTTGGTAACTCCTACTCTTTCTAATAGTATCTTTCCTGATTTTCCATAATATTCATCTTTAACAGATTGATCTATTGTGAATACGTTTAATGGTATCCCTGTTTGTTCTGATCTTTTAGCAGCTATAGTAATAGCAAGTCTGAATAGGGATGATTTTCCTGTTCCTGGTAGTCCGTCCATCAGATTTGTCCAACTAAGTCCTCCATAGGTTAATATTGGATTCATTTTTGTTGTTGGATTGTATAAAAATAATCTATCCACATATCTGCATATTTTTCTTTTTGCTGAAACGTTTCCCATGATTTCTTTTGCATCAATTGGAGCAACACTTATTTTCTGTTTCTTTGCTGCTACTTGTGTAATTGCCATATCTTCGTATCCTTGTAATGAAACAAATTCATCCATAATTCTAAATCTATATGGTTCGATTTCTTTCATCAAATCAGGATGTGCATCTTTGTTCTTGAATGTGAGATCTTTGAAATGTTCGAACAATTCTTTTACATACATTGGGAATTCAAATTCTGTTTGAAAAACTTCCTTAGTGTCTTCATGTTTTACTAAGCTATTATATATTGGATAAAGCATATTTTTGATTACTAATGAATCTATCTTATTTGTGCTAAATGATATGTTTGAAAAATCTGGTTTATCCTCTTTGTCATGTTCTAAATCAATATGTGTGCTTAAAACGCTGTCTAGTTTTTTTGATATGTATGTTGATGCGGCGTATGCTGCAAAGTTATATGTAAAATCCTGAAGTTTTAATACCTCTGGATTCGTACTTAGTTCCATATAAGGAGTGTTGACGATTTTTGCACGAAGTCCGACTTTATCTCCAACCATGTTTGAAATTGCTTTGAATATCTGCATTCCTTCTCTGATTATTTTGTAAGCATTATTCTCTACATCAGTCATGATATATGGTTCTTCTTCATCCAATTTTCTTATCATATCTGTTAGATCTAATTTTTTGCTTCCTGAATAAGGAAAATTAATTAATAAATTATCTTCAACATCGCTTCTGTATTGTTTTATTTCTTCCTTTCCAATATCTATCGGTGAATTTGCTTCTATCATTTTTTATCACATCCTGTTTTCATATACCTATTATTTGAGCTTGTTTTCCTAAATTAATCCCTTTATTGTGCACTTTTTGCACTAATCTGTAGGGCATGAATATTGTTTTTGGTTGTTCTATTACTGGAGAAAAATTTCCTATGTACATGTCTTTACTCAAGACAGATTTAATATAATTTGTAAATCCTTTTATTTTGCTTTGGTCAGTTCTTAGTATGACATGTTGTTTAAATTCTAAAATACCTGTTTGGTCTGATGTGTTTTTTAAAAGTGCGTCAATTTGTTCTGAATTTTTAGTGTATTTGTTGTAAAAAGGTCCTATGTCACTTCTTTCAATCATTTTAAGTATGACTCCATCAATCTCTTCCATTTTGCTTGAGAAAACTTTTAGATCTATTGTAGGACTTGGACTAGTTCCTTTTCCTATTACTGCATTTAATTCTTGTCTCCAGGATTCTCTTGTATAGCTTTCGGCAGGTACTGAAAAATACGCAGTGTATAATCTGGGTATGTTATCAATGGAACTCATTTGGTAAAATGATTTAGTCATAGAATATTTGTTATCTTTCAAATTTACTTCTTTTTCTTCTCCTATGTGCATTTCTGTTAAATTTTCTAGGTTTGTCAGTGCTGTAAAGTAATCTTTTTGTATTTTTTTAAGTATGCTGTCTTTTGGAAATAATCCGGAGAATATTGTGTATAAAGCAGAATCAACTATCTGCTTATCTGATGGTAACTTTTTTAGTTCTTCTTCAGCGATTTTTTTGTCAAGAGCCAATTTGTTAAATTCAAAAATAGTGATGGGATATCCTGAATCTGTTTGATCCAATCTTAATTTATCTGCAAATCTTTTGTTGGTCATCTCTTCAATCTGTTGTTTTAGAAGCATTGTATCTAACGAACTATATACTGAATCTATGAATCCTTCCAATTCACCTATGTCTTGCTTGTTAGAAAATTCTTCTGACACATATTGTTTAAGATGTTTAAGCATAGAGTTAAGTGTAAAAATATGGTTTTTTGATTCATTTAATTCTAATTTTTTATATTGAATATTAGGTGATAAGTTCATAAAATCGTTTTCTGCGATTTGACTTTTTCCTTTCAGTATTCTTGTCATCTAGGTTCACCTAATATTTTGTTTTTTATTTAAAAAAAGAAAAAAAAGAAAAAAAATTAGTTTGGGCCGTATCTCTCAGTTGTACTTCTTCCAGCATCTGTTTCAACTTTTTCGTGTCTAATATTGTAGTCATTAAGTATATTTTCCAAGTCATCCATGAAACCTTTCATGACGTGCTCTTGGATTAACTGAGTCTCTTCACGTGCCAAAGTTGCGTCGCTTACTGCTGCAGCTGAGTCGACATGTAGATCTACAACCTTTTCCGTCACAACGTTAACTGTTTTATCAAAGATTTCCATGCCTTTTGTTCTTTCTACAATTTTAATTGCTTCAGGAGCAGTTTCGTACATAGTAGTTACGTTTTCGATTTTGTGCTTTACAAGTTGAATCTGTGCTGCAACGTCTTCTCTCATTTTTTCATAAGAGTCTCTAGTCACTTCGTTTGGTTTTAGAGCTTGTTGTGCTTGATTGTATGCTACTTGCACTTCTCTGTATGTTATTTTTACTTCTGAAAGCTTATTATACATTTGATCTTTTTCTGTTTGTAATGTAACTTGCTCTTCAGCTGAAGCCAAATCAAACTTGGCTTCTAACATATTATATGTTTCTTGCATTGATTCTTTCTGTGTTTTTAATGCGGCTTCTTGAGGTTGATATTCTTGAAGCTTAGCTGTAATTAAATTAACTTGTTCAGCCAGCTTTACATGGTTATTATCGGCCATCTTGTATGTTTCTGTAAGTTCTTTTACCAATTCTAATCCATATCCAACAGCTTCCATAAGACTCTTGCTAACTTTTTGATTTTGAATTCTCTTTGTTCTCATAGTTTCAGCTCTGTCTTTCATCCAAAAAGTATTGAAGAATTTTTCCATTCCTTGAAAGTTTTTTGATTGATTAATAAAATCAACATATTGACCTAAATCAGTTGATAATTGACCAACCAGTTCTTTTACGGTTTTATCAAATAATTTAATCGCGTCTACTTGTTTATCAAGTTTTGATCTATCATCAGTAACTTGTGTGTTTGTTCTTTGCTCTGTAGTTTGTCTTTGTGAGCTTAGATAATCTGTTAAACTTCCATCAAGAGTCTGTCTTTTAGCTCTTAACTTTTGTAAAGATTCAGATTCTTGTACTCTTTCTTCAACAGCTTGCTTTGCCTGTACATACTTTTGTTGATTTACCATTTTTATTTTCCTCCGTGAATTATAAAAAATTTGTTTTCACTGATAAGGGGTAATAAAGGTTTCTTTTTAAAGGTTTACCTTTTTTACCAAAATCGCCAACGTTTCAGCTAAGCGATACCGTCATCATATTTTTTATTAATATAGTAAATGCAACCATCTATTAGAAAGTATTTCCAGAAAACTACGGATTTGCCTAAAGACTTTTAAATAAATCAACATTAACCCGTAAAACATGAGCGAAAACACTGGAAGAATTGATTATGAAAGCACGGAGAAAGATGTTAAAATAGATTTAAAAGATAAAAGAATATTATCCCTTCTATCGGATGATGCAAGAACTCCACTAACACAGATTGCAAAAAAAGTACAATTGTCAAGAGACTCTGTTGATTACAGAATCAAAAGATTACAAGAAAAAGGAGTCATACTAAAATTCTTCCCAAACCTAAACTACGACAAATTAGGATACTATATATTCCACGTTTTTCTGCTAATAGATGAACTAGATAAAAAAGAACAAAACAATTTAATAAAAACACTAAAAGAACACGACAACATTTTCAGCGTAATAGAATACAGCGATAGATGGGATTTAGAAATTGTACTAATCGCAGAAAACTTATTAGTGTTTGATAAAATAATCTCAGACATCGCAGGACAATTTCCAAACTTAATATTAGAAAAAGACAAATTAGAAATTATCAGAAGATATAACTCAAGTTATCTACCGCCTTTACTAAGAGAAAAAGGACATGAAAAAGAAGCAATCATACATCACAGGGTTCCAACTGCAAAAGTAGATGACATAGATATTAAAATACTAAGTATACTATCAGAAGATTGTAGAATTTCAACCTATAAAATTGGTGCGACGTTAGGATTAAGCGCAGACACAATAAACTACCGAATCAAAAACCTACTAAAAGAAGAAGTCATAAAAAACTTTACAATCCTAGTAAACTTATCAATTCTAAAATATTCATGGTATACATTCAGCGTTGAAATGAAAATGTTCAATTACGAAAACGAAAAAAAGTTCGAATCATTCTTAGACAAGAATCACAATATAATCAGATCAGTAAAAACATTGGGCGGATGGGATTTATTACTATACGTAGTAGTTGAAAATCCTAGAGAATTTCACCACATTGTAAAGGACTTAAAGAATACGTTCGCAAACATTGTGAGAAACTATCAAACATGGGTTGCATACAAAGAACATATCTTTAAAACAATGCCTGCAATCATTAAAAAGTATAAACAAGAATAAATTAATCTAATCTTTTCATATAAACTTTGTCCCCATCTGATAAAAGCCATATTTTCATCATCTCCGGAGAAGGCTTTTGTTTATTAAATCGCATTATGCTATGCTTTTCACCGTAAACATAATCCCACTCATGAAAACGAATATTTTTCGAATCAAATAACCATGAAATATATTTTGAAGCGTCTTTAAACTCACTCTTATTTGCAATCTTGTTATGATCATAAAAAACTGTTATTTTAGGTTTGAATAGTTCTTCAATTGCTACATGAGTTAGTTCACCTTCAAAACCA
>JBDRGV010000020.1:0-2477 GCA_043817405.1 archaeon
AAAACCAATATCTGGATAAGTTTTCGAACTACTGTAAGAGCCATTATTCCACCGCCTGGCGGTGCTACTTCTGAAGCTTGAACATATAATTTATGTATTCCTGGCTCGTCTATCTTATCTGGTAATGTTAAAGTCATTTGGAATGATTGAGAAGTTCCTGAATCTATGATGTCATGTATGACTGCGAATTCTGCTAAATCTCCGCCTAAACCTATGTTGACATCATACCCATAATTATATACAGAATAACTTTTAGTCACTGTAAAGCCCGGCTCAAATATCATCGGGTTTGGAATGAATGGTTTACTTTGAATGCCAACTCCCAGAACACTAGAAGTCATTATTATTAAGAAAATGATACAGATAATTTTTTTCATTAACTAAGAATTGAAATTACTTCTATATAAATTTTATGTTAAAAGAAAAAAAGTAAAAAAAATAAAAAAATTAAACTATCTAAGCTGATGTTCCAATTGCAGTTACAACAACATTCAAGTTAGCAGCTGGTGTTGTATCTTGTGGAATTACCAGTCTAAAGTCAATCATTATCTCGTCAAGAGTATCATCTGGTAAAAATCCTTGAGTTGCACATGCTTCTACATCTCCTGGTGAGGTAATTGTATTCCAGCTTGTATCCAATAATAAAATACCACCGCATGAAGCTACAGTATCATCAGCGCCTCCTACATTAGACGCGGATCCTATTCTGGTAATCATTTCAAATATTGGGGTTACGACTGAACCACCAACCAACAAGGTAGCAGCGGTTTTTGAAAAGTTCAAGTCCAATGTTACACCTCTACTTCCGGTGTTTTCAACAAGTAATCCTGATACTGGACTTTTAAAACCAAAACAACCAGAAGAGTTTAACCAAGTTCCACCTGTTGATGAGTTAATGCTCATTGTACAATTGTTATATGCAGGTCCTACAAATCCTGCACCGAAGTCAACCGTTGCGGTTGTGAATGTTATTTCAGTGTTGTCTGTTATTGATAAATTGACTAGACCTGCTTTTGGATCTACTGCCATTCCAGTTGCTCCTTCGAGCTCTGCCATTTTGTTTAAACTGACGACTGTTCCACCTAGTGAAACTATGATTGCCGCCACCAATAAAAGCGCTAATGTTTTACTTTCTTCCATTTTATATTTACCTCCTAACGAGTTTTAGTGAAGACAACCTTTCCAGTTGCTCCAACGACCCCTTCATTTGGGTCTAGGATAGTGAGTTTCACTTGTCCTGTTCCTTGTCCTTCTGTACTATCTTCTGGTACTGTTGTATCCATATTATTTACTTCATTTAACACAGTCCATGTGCCTAGAAGTGAAATAACAACGGTTAATACTACCAGAACTAAAATAGTGTTTTTAGATATGCTTTCTTCCATTTTTTTAAATCCTCATACACTTATGTATCCTTTATTTTGAATGTTGGACTATTTAAACTTTTTTGTTTGAAGACTTTTTTTCTTCCTTTTCAATAATAATAAAATTATGACTATGGCAATGATGATTATTAATGCTAATGTAATTGTTATTATTGTTTTGAATTTGTTTTGTATTTTTATGCCTTTTTCTGAGAGCTTAATATTGTACTCTTTTGCTGATAGCGTGTTATCGTTGTGAAGAACTTTAAGTCTTAGATCATAGTTCCCTTCTGTCAATCCTGCGGTTTCCCAAAAAACAGTTGTGGTTGCTTCATCTAAGATATTTGTGTCAGGTCCTTTTATGATTGCTACGCTTTGTTCTTTTTGCCAAACTTCAAGTATTATTTGTAGAATTATTTCTTCATTCCAATTGCTTGCCAATGAAACTTTGATTGGAGCAATTCCTCCAAACGTGAATTCTCCAATTTCAAGATTGGTAATATCTAATTCTATTTTTCCAATTGTTAAAATGTTTGTTAGGTTTTTGAAACCTTCATCATAATGTATTAACAAATTATGATTGTATTTGCCCGGTGGCATTTCAAAAGAAACAATTTTAGTGAATAATTCATCTGATTCTAAGTTTTCCTTAATTGCATCGTAAAGGTATTCTTTGTTTTTGTCATGGATGTTTCCAAGTAGTTCTAACTTTTCAATTTCCCTAATACCTATGTTTTCTATTGTTACTATTAATGAATCTTCTTCTTGCTCGATTGTTTCTCGAATGTATTTGCCGTGTTTTGGAACCGTTAAACTGATTTTATGGGTTACGCCAACACTTGCAGAAACTATTCCTTCTCCACTGACTGGTTTTTCAACTATATTTAGAATTCCACTGTAGTCTCCAGGCGGTACATCTCTTGGAAATGAAACATTGAAGTATACTTTTTGTGATCTCGTAGTTTCTTCAAAAGTTACTGTTTGACTTTCTAATAAAATGTATTCTGCCAGTTGACCTTCTAATTCTAAAGTTGCTTCAAAAGCTTTATTATCGGTGTTGTAAATGTTAATGGAATACTCTCTTGTTAAATCAGGTTCGAATAGAATGTTTGT
>JBDRGV010000021.1:0-33593 GCA_043817405.1 archaeon
TTTCAACGGTGTTTCCTGCGATGTCTTCAACGAATAATTTTATTTTTCCTGTGAAAGGTCCATCACCTGTAACAGTTGATGTAACTCTACATTCCCATTCAGTATTATTATTCTTTGAATTACATTGTCCCTGTTCTAATCCTCCACCAAATTCTGAGAAATTAGCATAAACATTAACTCCCACCATATCTTCAGAAACATTGATGTGAACAACCATTGTATCGCCTATCTTAACATAATCTGTGGATTCTGTTCCAACAGAAACATTTTTTACTTCTGGAAAAACATTATCACAAATCAAGTCATGTCTCAATGAGTTTTCTATCTTATTATAGGCATCATCCATTGTTTCTAAAGGAATTATTTTAACGACTATTATTTCACCTGATTCACAGGTTACATACTCTTCTCCGTAGCAGGTCAAACCTTCACATCTATTGACAAATCTTTTTGAACCGTCAAAAGAATATCTTACTATTTTCTTGTTAAAAGTCGCTGTTGGATCTAGGAATTCAATCTTTACAGTGTTTTCTTTACCAGAAGCAACATAACATTTTTGGTTCAAACAAGTCTCTGTTCCTATGAATTTAATTTCTGGTTTAGTATTATCAATTCTGAAAGTATAGGGATAATCAACCCATACTTCCTCTTCAGCACTAAAAAGCTTTATAGGTATAATAACAGATGAATCAGTTAGTTGAAGCTCTATGTTTCTAATAAAACAAGTGTATTTTCCACCTGAATATTGACAATTCTCTTTGGTAACAACTTTCCTAGCGTAACCACCACTGACAACTGTCGCATCATTTCTATTAATGCTTGTAATGTTCATCTCAAGTCTTATGAAATCAACTCCTGAAACAATAACCATGATGTCAACATTAGGTATTCGACCCGTAGAAACAGCGGTTATGGGTTGTCCATGACTCATGAATTCAAAGAATTCAAGCTCGACTATTTCCAATGCAGAAGCAGTAGGTAACAATAGAATTATGATGACTAGTAATAATATCTTCTTCATGAACAAACCCTCTTTAGCATAATTATTGAGGTTATTACTTATATAGTTTTCCATTGGCGACATAGGTTTATAAATCTCCTTTAATTCCCATTCTCCATGGTTAAACAAAATTATATTTGTGAAGTTTGCAACAGTGCTTTTGATAAAAAAGATGAAGCTATAGCTCACGAATCAAAACCAATACTTGAAGATGATTTTAATGGAGTCGTAATAAGGGATGAAATGAACAATGGTTACAGAATATTTGTGAAAAAAGATGAAGTTACAAGCGATCATACAAGAAAGTACAATGAACATGTCATAAGGATTAACAATCATAAAAGAGTTGAAAATTTTCCTGATGATTATTCTTTTTTCTTGAATGATGAAAAACCATGCGGTAGTATAATAACAAAATACAACAAACATTGGGAAAGCGTAACAGAAAAAGAGTTGAAACTGGTTTCTGTTTTGTTAAAATCAGAAGCTTTCAGTGACTTTTTCACCGTGCATGGAGTTAATAAGTTTCGAACAAGGCCTGCTTATCAAGGATGTTCTTAGAACTATTTTATCTTCCCGTTTATTTTCTTATCAACTTGAACTATTTCAGAACTAGTCTTGAGTGGCTTGTCTTCAAAGTATGCTTTGCCGTCTTTTGCTTCTAGCTTTACTTCCAGGAATTCATTATAAGTTATTTCTTTGTCGTTTGGCTTTGCGCCTTCGACGAGAACATGTTCGCCTGATTTACTTTTGTCAACAAAAAGTATACCTACTTTTTTATCATCACCAGCCGCCAAAAGCATACCTTCTGATTTTTCGCCTCGAAGCTTTGCAGGTTCTAGATTGCTAACAACAACTATTTTTTTACCTTTTAATTCATCAATTGAATAGTAAGGTTTCAATCCTGCAACCAGCTGTCTTTTTTCACCAATGTCTATTTGCATAATATAGAGTTTATCTGCATCAGGATGAGGCTTCACATCTAAGATCTTCGCCACTTTAAGGTTTAGTTTTGAAAATAAGTTTTCTTTGTTTTTTAATACAACAGGTTCAATTTTCTTGTAAACAATTTTTTCTTTTCCAATCTTATAATCTTTCAAAGCAAAGTTTAAATCATTGAATGTTAGGTTTTTGAGATTTAGCTGTTTCTCTACATCTGCTGCAAAGACAGGCATTATTGGTTTTAATAATATCGCTATATTCTTTACAAGGTTAACACATAACGACAATACTTCTTGGGTTTTCTTCTTGTCTTTCTTGATTAAAGCCCACGGCTCTTTGTCTTGGAAGTATTTGTTTCCTTCACTGCTGATGTGTAAGATGTTATTGACAACTTTTCTTAGCTCATAGTCTTCGTAGAGTTTTTTGGTTTCATCGATTTTCTGTAGTAGGTTGTCTGTGAATTTTTTATCAGTCGCAGCAATTATTTTTCCATCGAAGTTCTTGTTCAAGAAGGATAAAGTTCTGTAGATAAAGTTTGCAATGTTTGAAACTACCTCATTGTTTATCCTGTTTGTAAAATCATCCAAATCCAAGTCAATATCAGTCATTGTTCTTGAAAGGTTTGCAGCGTAATAATACCTCAGGAATTCTGGGTTTGCAACTTCTAAGAATTCTTTTGCTGTCAAGAATGTTCCTCTTGACTTTGACATCTTTTCTCTGTTGACCGTTAGAAAACCATGCACCAATACGTTTTCAGGTAATGTGAATCCTGATTGCATTAAAACCGCAGGCCAGAATAATAGATGAAAATAGATTATATCTTTTCCTATGACATGGATTATCTTTGAATCATTCCAGTATTTTTCGGCTTTTTTCACGTCACCTTTGAGATAGTTTGTAAGGCTTGAAATATAACCAATTGGTGCGTCCAGCCAAACATAGTAGTATTTGTCCTTTGTACCTGGAATCTTGAAACCAAAATACGGACCATCTCTTGAAATACACCAATCTTCAAGACCTTCATTAACCCAATGAAGTATTTGATTGACAACTTCTTTCTGTAAACTTTTGTTTTCTGTGAGCCATTTCTTTAATTCTTTTGAAGTCTTACTTAGCTTGAAGAAAAAATGAGTTGATTTTTTTCTGATTGGTTTATTATGACAAATTGTGCAGTATGGATTTATTAATTCAATTGTTGTGTACGCAGAGTTACATTTCTCGCATACATCGCCGTATTGATCTTCTGCGTCGCATTTTGGACAGGTTCCTTTTACAAATCTGTCTGGCAGGAATCTCTTGCAATGATTACAATAAGTTAATTCCATTTCTTTCTCGTAAATCCAACCTTTTTTCTTTAATCGTTCAAATATTAGGTTTGAGAAATGCTGGTTTTCCTTGCTGTTAGTGCTGTAATAGGAATCAAATTCAATGTGAAAAGATGCAAAATCTTCTTCATGCTCTTTTTTGAACTTTGCAATTAACACTTCTGGTTTTATTCCAAGCTGAGTTGCTTTTATGTCAATTGGAGCGCCGTGAGTATCGTCTGCGCAACAGTAGATAGCGTTTTTTCCTGCAAGCTTTAGAGCTCTTACTATTACATCAGTTTGAATGTATTCCACCAAGTGTCCGATGTGGATGCTCCCGTTTGCATAGGGCAGGGCGCTTGTAACGATTATTTTGTCTGACATGAATAGAGTTTAGAATAGAGGTATATTTAAAGGTTGTTACAATACTTATAAATTCAACAAAATTAGTCCCAACAAAAAAGATAAAAGATTACAAATAAAAGAAAGAATTATGGATTTCTTATAACTAATCCTTAACATAAAAAAAATGATTAGACTTTCTATAAATATTACAAAAATCTCTCCAAATAAAACATAGTACACTCTAGTTGTTATTAAAAGAGGAACAATAAACCAAAGATAAGGAAGTGTAGCAAATGAACATAAAAAACTTGTAAACAACAGTAAGGAATTTGTTATTCTTTTTTTCTCTTTCTTGAAAAGAAAATTCATTAAGACAAAAAGGATAATTATCTCAACAAATAATGTGAATAGTAAAGAAATTAAAAATTTATATTCATATAACATTTTTAACAGCTTCCGCTAAATAATTTCTTAAAGAAACAACCTACCTTACTCCAAAATCCTTGAGATTCAGGTGTTGGTTCAGGATTAGGTTCTGAATTTATTGGTTCTTGATTATTTGTAGTTGGTTTATCAAATACTTCAACTTTGTCAGATTGTCCATTATTATATTTAGAGGTTTCCTTTGATTTATACAAAACTAATTTATCATCAGAAAAACCAGCAATAGAATATTCTATTTCCAATTTAATTAAAGGATTATCTTCATCAACATACCCTCCATAAGGAGAAATCTCTATCTCAGAGGTATAAAATTTCTCATCAGAGAGTTCTTCCTCATACCAACCTTCAATACTATCTAAACATGGAGAAAGATTATTAGAAGCATCATAATAACAATTTAAATCTTTGTTTAATCTAATATCTTTAATTAACACTTTACTAAAGGGATTGATGTTTTCTATTCCTACTGAATCAACATAAGATTTTTCTGCAGCTAAAATTTTCAAAGTGTTAAACTTATATCCCATTGTTAAACATTTATCTGGTTCAATGATATATGTTTCATAATTTTCAACCATTGGACCCGTAATGTAACCTATCAAGTAGATATCAGAAAATTCATTTAGATTTACTATCTCAACACATTTTGACAAAGGATGAGAATTTCCAGGAATAACATCAGCAGAAACTAAACTAGCTACAAGTATTCCAAAAATTGCCATAATCAAAAACACATTTTTTTTCATGATAGTGTTATTAAAATTAGAATGTTTATAAATATTGTTAAAACTTCGAAATGAATTGAAACAAAATCAAAATTAGTCTAAAAATCTAAAATAAAATTATTTCTTTTTCTTCTCTTTTGGAGCAGCCATCTTCTTTGTGATTGGAATCTTTACTTTGCACTTTGCACATTCGAATATTACTGCTTTCACACCTTGGAAGCTTTTCCTTATGTAGGGAACTTGAATTTCTCCGGCATGCTGACAATCAGGGCAAGTGTATATTATGTTACATGTCAAAGTATGTTCATATTCTGTTTTCTCAACTGTGTAACCGCACGCTGGACAAACATACTCTGTTGCTCGAATTTTTGGTCTGCCTGTTTTCTCATCAAGTGGTTTTCCCATTTTTGCCTTATGACATTCAGGACAATCTTCTTTTAAAACCCAAGCCATAGCTTTTCCATTACCCACTGCTCTTCTTGTAAAATAAAGACATTCTTCCATACTATCTGGCATTTTTAAACTCATGATTATCACCTAAACTTTTCCTTATTCTTCCAGTTTAAAAAATTTTTGATTAGAACATCGCTTGTATTCCTGTAAGTATAAACTCAACAGCCATGGCCACAAGTATTAATCCCATGATTCTGGATACTATCTCCATTCCTTGATGACCTATGGCTTTGTGTAAGTAATTGGAGTACCGCATCAGCAACCAAAACAAAAACAGGTTTAAAATCGCAACGACAAAAGTTATTAGATGACCATAAACCGAGACTAAAATTATGATTGTTGTCAAGACTCCAGGTCCTGATATTAATGGTGTGGCCATCGGAATTGTTATGTCCTTCTCATAATGTTTTGCATTACCTAATTTGATATCAAGTATGAAACTAAAACCAATAATTAACAATATCAACCCACCACCAATTTTGAAACTTTCCAATGATATGCTAAAAAAATCAAGTATGAATAATCCTAGAAATATGAATATTAATATCAGCAAACCCGCAACCCAAATCGCTCTATTGGCAGATTGCCTCATTCGTTCCATTTTAAAATTTTTAGTTAATGATAAAAATGCAGGAATTCCACCGAACGGATCCATAATTACAAACAGCATTATGAAAGCTTTTACAAATTCAGTTATCAAGTCTTTTCACCTCAATGCTTATTGCATCTTCTAAAATCCTTATGTATTTAGGACATTCAACAAATTCATAGCCGTTCTGCTGACAGTATTTTATTAGATTTTCTTTTTCTTGGTCGGAAGAATATTTGACGACAACATTGAAACCATGCTCTTTTTTATGAACTATGTTGTAATCCGATAAATCTGCTTTTATCTTCTTATTGTGATCAATGAAAAAAGCCAATTTATCTTTTAGATTCTCGAGTTTAATCAATAGTTTTGCAAAGTCAATTTCCACTTCAAAGTCTTTTAAGAACTTATAATGCTCATCATTGTCAGTCGCTAAAAAACCGCCTTCTTCAACATTCAAAGGTTTCCACTTGCCAAAGCTTCCGATGATTACATCACCGATTTTGGCTTCTTCAGTTCCAATACTCCCTGCCACATCATTAATCAATAAAACATTGTTTTTTTTACATTCTTCAAACACAGGATTCATGCTTTGCAATGCAAAGTAACCAGGCATTGAGTTAATTAGTAAAACACTTTTCTTATGATTTTTTAAATCAGCAACGTCTATGAAACCATGGTTTGTTTTCAATCTAATTTCTGTAAGTTTTAATTTTTCAATGAACTGAGGATAAGTAATCCAACCACCCTGATCCTGCATCAACACATCTGTGTAACCTAGATGTTTTACTAGTTTTAAAACAGAAAGAATTGCAGAGTTACCTCTACTAACAAAAACAATGTGTTTTCTATCGGTTAACACCCTCAGGATGTCAGTACAAGCATTCTCCATAATAAGCACAAAATCTTGTTTCTTTATTAATTTTTGCACAAGGTTTAAATTAAAGTTAGTATTTCTCATGTCAATGCAAGATTCCAATATTAAAGCTAAAATAAAAGAACCAAACAAAGGTTGTAGACTATACACTGTTTCTTTCTCTGATGATTCAAAGATATTAACATTTCACTTATTTGAAAGATTATTCTATAATAATTGCCAATACTCTACATTATATCATGTGAAAAAAGATAATGAATTTAGTAAAATTCACGAAAAATGGAACTTTGCAAACATTCCAATGGTAGAAGAATACATAAATCATAAATTCAGTAAAGAAATCTTGAAAGACGTACAAATAATGGATGATCCACTAATTTATGACAGACAAATGTTTATTAAAGCTGTGAAAAACAAAACTAACACATTGGATGAATACCTTGCAGAAGTACAAAACAATGTGTTAATACCTCAAAAAGACAAACCAAATCCATACACAATCGCAGAAGAGGAAAAAAAAATTTTAACAAATATTTTTTCACTCTCAAATCACTTTGAAGCATGAGAAAATGTAGCTCTGCTTACTCAACCCATCTCATTGTAGCTCGAAAGCAACTCAAAGTGTCTTAAGAGCAGAGCAAAAAGTAAGAAAGAAGAGCCATTTATAACGTTTTTCTTGTAATAGTTTTTCACAAACTATTATCCAACGAAAAAAGGTCGTTGAGTAAAAAGATTTAAATATGGTCAGAAAGTTTCAAAGTTTAACATTTGTCAACTTGACGCGAAGCGTTGCGACTTTAGGAGCACCATCCCCGTCAACGCTGATAAGGGTTGCCTCTGTAGCTCAGCCTGGTAGAGCGTTACCTTGGTAAGGTAAAGGTCCCGAGTTCGACTCTCGGCAGAGGCTTATTTATTCTTAAAAAAATTTAGAAGAATTAATTAGGTTTTTTAATTAGTATCTTTGTATAAGGTTCAATCCTAATACCACCACCATCCAAACTTAATTCTAAAAACTCCTTATCATCGGGTTTAAAATTAAATGTAGGTAAAATGTAAGTCTTACCAATTTTCATTACACCATTTAATTGTTCAAAAGGATTATAATGAATAGTAGAAACCATGTTTTCTATAGATGTTACTGCAGGATTTCCCTGCCCTTTTAACCATAATTTGATTTGTTTATCTTCTTCCAATCCACATAAATACGAAAGATACTTTGAATCCGGATGTGAACCATGAAATTGAATTATAGTCCCGAGTGGTAATTCATGTAAATCAACTTCCTGAACTGATTCAGCCAAAGGGTCTGTATCAAGTTGTTCAGGAGATTTTTCAAATCCTTCTGTACAAGCTTCATACTCCAAGGGGATGTTAACCATAAAAAAAAGGAATTAAATAAACTTTATAAAGGTTTTAACTCAGAGATTTCACTCAAGGTATGGCAGAGGCTTATTCTTCAAACAATGCAGTACTTAAATACTTCTCTCCTCTATCTGGGAAAATAACCACGATCATTCCTGATTTAATCTTTTTAGCAATTTCGATTGCAGCGTACATTGCAGCACCGCTACTCATCCCAACAAATATTCCTTCTTTTTTTACTATTTCTCTTGTGAGTTCATAGGCATCTTCTGTTTCTACCATTATGGTCTCATCAATTTTTGAAGGATCATAGATAGAAGGAACTATTGCCTCATTCATATTTTTCAATCCTTGAATATAATGTCCTTTCACTGGATGAGCACTAACTATTTTGATTTTAGGATTGTTTTCTTTCAAAGATCTTCCAACACCCATTATTGTACCTGAAGTTCCAAGTGACGAAACAAAATAATCAATTTTCCCATTTGTTTGCTTCCAAATTTCTTCTCCAGTTGTTTTGTAGTGCGCAATCTTGTTATATTTGTTTGAAAATTGATCTGGCATAAAATATTTTTTAGGATGTTTCTTAACCAGTTCTCTTGCTTTTGTTATTGCACCATCAGTGCCCAGCTCTGCAGGAGTTAATGTAATTTTTGCACCAAATGCTTTAATCATCTTCCTCCTCTCAACGGATACTGCTTTGCTCATAACTATTTCAACAGCATATCCTTTTATTGCTCCAATCATGGCCAGGGCAATGCCAGTATTTCCTGATGTTGGTTCAATGATTATTTTTTCTTTTGTTAATCTGCCTTCTGCTTCTGCTTGCTCAATCATTTTTAGAGCTATTCTATCTTTAATGCTCCCTGTCGGATTGAAACCTTCAAGTTTTGCATATATTGTAACTTTTTTGTTCGGATTTAACCTGTTTATTTTAACAAGAGGAGTGCCCCCGATTGTTTGTAATATGTTTTCATTCATTTTCTTCTTTCTCCATGTTTATAGTCCATATGACTTAAATTTAATTTAAAAAAATCAGAATTGATATAAAATAATCAATCTAAAAATTGAAAAGACAATGCATTAGAATTAACAACAACAAAAAGCTTTAACTAGAATAACTTGATTCATTTTCCTTGTTTGAAAAACTCGTTGTGTCATTTCAAATAGAATGCATAGCTAATTTATAAATGTTTTTGCTAAAAGAATTTCACTCAAGATTTGCAGAGGCTTTCTAAAATCAAAACAATTATAAAATCATAAAATTAATTATTTCTTATGAAAGTTAAATTAGGTGATTTAGAGGATTTAAAACAATGTGCTCTACTTTCAAGAATACCTGAATTTACAACTACTAAAAGTATGAGTGACAAAGAGATTCTCGAATACTTTGCAGACTATGTGAAAAAAGGCATCATGTTAGTTGCAAAAGAAAACGATGAAGTTCTGGGATTTATTACAGGAGAGTATATGCTTAATAATTATGTGTGGATTGATGCAATTGTGGTAAAGCCAGAGATTAGAGGCAAGGGAGTTGGAAAACTATTATTTTCAGAGTTCAAAGAACTTCTTAAAAAGAAAAAAGTGAAACACATTTATCTGATGGCACCAAAGTTTAATACCAATACGGTTGCATTCTATCAATCAATCGCCATGAAAAAAGGCGAAGAATTCATTGAATTCACATTGGATTTATAAACTACCATAAACATTTATATATCTAAGAAAGTTCCCACTGCTTATGAAAATACTAGACTTTCCCCGTACACGTCAATCATTTGATTATGACTGTGGTTCAAAAGCGCTACAGGCAATGTTGTTATACTATAATATAGAAGTTAGAATAGACCGTCTTATAAAACAAACAAAGAATAATAACCATGATGGAACTTCAATTCCTAACATTTTAGATGTGATCAAACATTATGGATTAAAAAGTGATTCTAGTACTATGAACATTAGTGATATAAAAAATTACATTAACGATGACATTCCAGTCATAATATCACTACAAGCATGGACTAACAATAAAGACGTCGATTGGAAAAATAATTGGGATGACGGTCACTATGCGGATGCAATAGGTTATGATGATGAAAATTTAATATTTATGGATCCTTCATGTTTTTATCGAACATCTCTTTCATATGAAAATTTGATGGAAAGATGGCATGACATCGGATCCGATGGAACAAAATATTTACAACATGGAATAGCAATATTTGGTAAAGAACCAAAATATAAATCGATTAAGATAATTCCTATGGATTAATCTATTCTTTAAGAGAATCAAGTACTGTTGAAAATGCCAGTTTTTGAACACTCACTCTTTTTTCTAAAGGCCAACAAGTAGGCGTCTCAATCACCAACACATTTGAAGTGTATGATTCTAAGAATTGTTCAAATTCACTATTATCTGACTTAACAAAAATAATGCCACCTTGGTTTTTATTTCCATATATTTCTTCATAGTCACATAATTCAATTCCTTGCTGACGAACAGCTTTAATAATTGGTAAACTAATTCGTTGTCCATTCAAAGATGACTCATACATGTAGAACGCTTTTGGATTGCACTCTTTTGAAAAATCTACAACTGCTATATCAGTGTTATCTTCATGTAAAGTCATAGCGAATAAATATTCTTGTTCTTTTGAAACATACTTTTTTAGCAGAGGGGCTATAGTAGAATTATCCTTTACAAAAGATCTATTAATGTCAACTCCATTCATATTTCTCCTAGTATTATGTTCAAACCCCCAAGGATTAAGACAAGGAAAAATTAAGAAATTATATTGTTGAGCATAATCTAAAATAGGCCCATTAAGAAAATCAAGAATTGCATAAATTCCAGCAGGTTCATCTCCATGAACACCTGCAGACAATAATACTTTTTTAGCGCCATTATTAAAAGCTGTTTTCACAAAATATACTGGATAAGAATTGTTCTCAGAACCAACATCACCCAGAGTACCAACAGTTAATCGACTATCTAAATTATTTAATCGACTCACAACTTCTTTTTCATAGTATCTTTGATTGATTTCACTCATTAAAAAAAGGAAATGAAGACTAATTTATAACGGTTTTCACAATATTTAAGCGACAAAGAATATTTATATCACATTGTATCTATAATAACATGGTTAGAAAAACCAAAGAAGCATTCACTTGGGTTATCAAACTTTTAAGAAAACATAAAATACCATTTCTTATTTCAGGAGGTTTCGCAGCAAACATTTATGGATCAAATCGCCCTCTTGCAGACATTGATATTGAAATTCCTAATGATAAAGTCTTCAAAATTCAAAGCGAAGTTCAGAAGTATATTATTTATGGTCCGGAAAGATACAAAGATAAAGAGTTTGATTTATTGCTTATGACATTAGAATATGAAGGTCAAGAAATTGATATATGCGGAGCTGATTCTAAAAAATTATACAATAAACAAACAAAAGAATGGATTGAAGACAAAATAGATTTATCCAACGCAACCAACAAAAAAGTGTATGACATAATTGTTCCAGTCATTCCTTTAGAACAGCTCATTAATTATAAGAAAATAATATCTCGAGATGTGGATGTTCAAGATGTGAATAATTTAGTGAAGTAGCTACTTTCTCCAAATAAAAAACATTTTTAAACTATAGTTCATTATTTTATTATATGTTCACAAATAAACACCTAGGCATAATTCTTATTATTATAGGTTTGATAATTGTAAGTCTTGCTTTCGCTGCTAAGGCAAAGGAGGATTTTTACATAGATTCACTCATCGAAGCTTCTGATGGTGTTTGCATTTTAGATAATGGTTATTGCCTTCATGAAGATAGAAATTGGACTGGTTATATTATCTCATGGATAATTGGCGCAACATCCATAATCCTTGGTTTATACCTTGTTTTCTTTGAAAAGAGCTATGAAAAGTTTCAAAATGAACAAAAGAGCTTTGCTAAAGAAATAAAGCAAGCTAAGAAAAAAGATGAGTTTGGAGCATACCTTGCAGGATTCTCAAACGAAGAACAAGTAATATTAAAAGCAATTCGTGAACAGGACGGAATACAACAATCAACTTTAAGGTACAGAACAGGAATGTCAAAATCAACTTTATCATTGCTATTGAACTCTTTAGAAAAAAGAGATATTGTCAGCAGAAAAGTATCTGGGAAAACAAAAGAAGTTTATCTTAGAAAAAAGTTCTAAAAAAACCATTCATAAACGTTCTAGGACTATAATTCCACACTTTCAAACGTTCTGAACCATTTCTAAACGAAGAAAGGAATATATGTTTTCCAGTTATTCTATGCTAAATGGAGGTTTTCACTATGGAGACTATTATAAACACAAAAGGAATGCATTGCGCATCTTGCGAAAAACTAGTATCAGAAGAACTATTGGACAACGGTGCAAAAGAAGCAACTGCAGATTTCAAAACAGGAAAAGTAATCATAAAACATGATAAATCATTATCATTAAACAAAATAAAAGAAATAATCAAAGAAGAAGGCTACGAGGTTAAAGAATGAGCAATAGAATATACGTTCCAGATATTGAATGCGATAGCTGCGTAAAACTAATCACAAAAAAACTTTCAAAGAACAATGTTCAAAACTTTGAAGTGAAAGAAGATTCAGTTATTGTAACTGATCAAACAAATCCAAAAACAGTTGTTAACATGATTAACGAAATGGGTTACAGAGCTTCAACCGAACCATTTGAAAGAAAAACTTTGAAAGAAAGAATCAGACATTATAAAGAAAACAAACATTTATACAAAGTTGAAAGAACAGGAATAAAACATTTACTCAGCGTTTCTGTTTCACTTTTCGCATTAGTACTTCTAGCATATTTTTTCATATTCAGAAATATAGAAGGCTTTGCCGGCAATTACGGCTGGTGGGTATTCTATTTAGTAATAAGCGTTATTAGCATTGGAATAGCAACCTGGCATTTCACCGCCTACAAAGCAAAAATTACCTGCATGACTGGAATGATGATTGGAATGACTTTTGGAATGCAAACAGGAATGATGCTTGGAGCAGTTATTGGTGCAACAAACGGATTTTTTTGGGGTGCAATGGTTGGAATGATAGTCGGAACAACCATCGGAGTAATAACAGGAAAAGGCTGTGGTGTAATGGGCGTCATGGAAGGAGCAATGGCCGGAATTATGGGCGGAACAATGGGCCCTATGATAACAGTAATGATGTTTTCAGATCACGTTTTATGGTTCATGCCATTTTATATGCTAATCAATATAGGAATAATCATCGGATTATCATACATGTTGTATGAAGAAGTTGTAGAAGGAAAAAAAGTAATTATACAACCAATGGATGGAGTAACACTCATTTCATTAAGTATAATCGTAGTAGCAATATTATTGGCACTAATGGTCTACGGGCCAAGTTCAGCTTTAATTAGCTTTTAAGGAGGATAAAAAAAATGAGTCAAATGAAAACAGTAGCAATAAGTGGCGCTTTTGTCATAATATTGGCAATAGTAATATTCGGAGTTATAGGAACTCCTGAAAACAACAACAATAATCAAGTAACAGGCAACGTAGCACAAGCAGCTAAAGTAAACTCGGATGGTTATCAAGAAGTAACTCTGAGTTTCAAAAACTATGAGTATCAACTGACCCCAAGCACATTTGTGAAAGATGTTCCAGTCAGAATGACTGTTGATTTAAATACAGTCTACGGATGTATGAGAGACGTTGTAATTCCAACATTTGGCGTTAGAAAATATGTCAGTACAGGAAATAACATAATTGAATTCACACCAACAAAAGCAGGTACATTTAACATCATGTGCAGTATGAATATGGGTCGAGGAACTTTTACAGTTGTCGAATCTGACGGCTCAAAAAGCGCCTTTGTTGAAGCACCTGCAGACACAGGTGGAAGCTGTGGTTCAGGAGCTGATGGATGCGGATGCGGTGGATCCTAATAATATGAAACTTAAATTTTTAATAATAATGTTATTGTTGCTCATCTCAATAGCACTTGCTGCATGCAATAGTGGTCCGGGCAAGTATGATGAATTTGCTGCTTGCCTGTTTGAAAAAGAAGTAACAATGTATGGAACAGAGTGGTGTTCTCATTGTCAAAATCAAAAAGCAGAATTTGAAAAATCTTTCAAATATGTTGACTTTGTAGATTGCGATAAAAACAAAGATGCTTGCTTAAGAGCAGGTGTAGAAGGTTATCCTACTTGGAAAATAAATGGTACACTCTACCCTGGAGAACAACCTCTTGAAAGATTAGCATCATTATCAGGATGTGAATTAAACAATGAACAATAAAAAAACGACGTTGAATATTACTGGCATGACCTGTGCTAGTTGTTCGACTCTAATTAACAAAGCATTAAACAAAACAGAAGGAGTTGAAAGTGCTAATGTTAATCTTACAACCAATAAAGCAACCATTAGCTATGATGATAAAATTGTAGACGTAAAAAGTCTTATTAACATTGTTAAAAAGAAAGGCTATGGTGCAACAGAAAACTCTGGAAATAATGATTATTCAAAAGAAGCATTGCAAAGTAAAAAACATTATGAAAGATTACAAAGAGAATTAATAATAGGATCAATTTTTGCAATTCCAGTGTTTATTCTTGGAATGTTTTTCATGGACAACCCTATTCCTTATCAAAGTATTATTATGTGGCTCTTGGCAACTCCTGTACAATTCTTAGTTGCGTTCCCCATGTACAAGAGTGCATTTGCCGCATTAAAAGGTTTTAGTGCTAATATGGACACTCTTATAGTAATGGGTACAAGTGCAGCTTATTTTTACAGCGTATTTGTAATTCTATCCGGAGGAATGCATGTCTACTTTGAAGCAAGCGCAGTTCTAATAACAATAGTTGTATTTGGAAGAGTATTAGAAGCAAAAGCAAAAGGAAAAACATCAGATGCCATAAAAAAACTTATAGGGCTCAAGCCAAAAAATGCAACTGTAATCAGAGACGGAAAAGAACTCAAAATTCCTGTTGACGACGTTATAGAAGGCGATTTGATAATTGTTAAACCAGGAGAAAAAATTCCTGTAGATGGAATTCTTGTGGAAGGAACATCTTCAATTGATGAAAGCATGATTACTGGTGAAAGCATTCCTGTTGAGAAAACAGTTGGAGATAAAATAGTTGGAGCAACAATTAACAAACATGGCTCATTCACTTTCAAAGCCACAAAAGTCGGAGCAAACACAACACTCGCACAAATAATTAAACTCATAGAAGATGCTCAAGGACAAAAAGCACCCATACAACGATTCGCAGATTCAATTGCAGGTTGGTTTGTACCAGTCGTCCTTGCAATAGCCATAATCACATTTTTCACATGGGTTATCATTGGACAAACAATGGCATTTGCGCTAGTCGCAGCCGTCGCAGTGCTAGTAATCGCATGTCCCTGCGCACTTGGTCTTGCAACACCCACAGCCATAATGGTTGGAACAGGAAAAGGAGCAAAACAAGGTATCTTAATTAAAGGCGGTGAAGCCCTTGAAACAGCCCACAATCTTAATCACATTGTTCTTGATAAAACAGGAACCATAACAGAAGGAACACCTACAGTAACAGACATAATTTCTTTTGAAGGTTACAATGAAGAATCATTGCTAAAAATAGCTGCGAGTCTGGAAAAAGGAAGCGAACATCCACTTGCAGAATCAATTGTAAAAAAAGCAGAAGAAAAGAATATTATTTTAGATAAGATTACTGACTTTAAGGCGCTGGTGGGAAAAGGTATAACTGGAAAAATCAATAAACAAAAATATCTACTTGGAAAACCAAAGCTTCTGACAGAGAATAACATTTCATTAAAAAACAATGTTGATTCTATTGAAAAGCTTGAGAACGAAGGAAAAACAGTAATGGTTCTGAGCAATGGGACAAAATTGTTAGGTATTATCGCAGTTGCAGATCCAATTAAAAAAACATCTAAGTTCGCAATTGAAAAATTACAGAATATGGGTTTGCAGGTTCACATGATTACTGGCGATAATAAAAGGACTGCTGAAGCAATAGCGAGACAAGCAGGAATAACAAGTGTATTTGCAGAAGTCATGCCTGAAGAAAAAGCCACCCATGTTAAAAGATTGCAATTGAAAAATCAGAAAGTAGCAATGGTCGGTGATGGAATAAACGATGCACCTGCACTTGCCCAAGCAGACATCGGAATCGCCATGGGTTCTGGAACAGATGTCGCCATGGAAACAGGGGATATAATTCTTATGAGAGATGATATAATGGATGTTGCAAAGGCAATCAAACTTAGTAAAATTACAATGAGTAAGATACGACAGAACATGTTCTGGGCACTATTCTACAATGTCATGGGAATTCCAATAGCCGCAGGAGTGTTTTACTTCTGGACAGGATGGATGCTTAACCCAATGATTGCAGGCGGAGCAATGGCTCTAAGTTCAGTAAGCGTGGTTTCTAATTCATTATTATTAAGACATAAGAAGCTATAGAACTATTATTTTTTACTTCCCTTTTCTACCAAAATGGTACTTGAATCTTCCTATGAATGTTTTATCCGTATGTGATGTAAAATCTTCTCTTGCGGTTCTAACATCCTCTATGGAGTAAAACGCTTTCGGATTAAGTTTATTTATTATTACCATTGCACCCGCGACTTTACTCCTATCCATGACCATGAATATTATCTTCACAGCACCATCAGGTCCTTTGGCATCTATATGGGTAACTTTATAGTTCAATCTCAGGGTTTCTTCAAGAATACTTGCATCTTTCTTTGTTATAACTCTTATGATAACTTTTCCTTTAGCAAGCTTTTCTTCAATTTTCATACCAACATAGGTTCCCGTTGCAAAACCACCCGCATAAGCGATAAAACCGACAAAGTTAGGTATATTTACTATTATCTGCCTTACAGCCATAAGCCAAATAAGGACTTCAAAGAAACCAAGAATAGGAGCTACATTCTTCATACCTTTGGAAATAAAAATCAATCTAACAGTACCAATGCTAACATCAACTATTCTCGCCAGAAATATAAGTAGTGGAAGAATAACCCATGAAAACCAGTCTGAACTTAAGATTGCTTCAAAAACCATCTAATTTTATTTAAATCAACAGTATTTAAATTTAGTGATTTTTCAATTAAGAACATATAAAGAGAATTCTAAAAGAAAAATTTAAATAATCCAGTCATAAATAATGAAAATCATGAAAAAATTGTCCAAAGTAATAAATAGTTTGAGTTACTTGGTCATTATAGTAATATCAGCTGTTCTTTTATTCATTGCAACTAAATATGTTCAGTTTTCATGGCAGAAAAGCATAAGTTCAACAATTACTTTTATCATAGATATCATTTTCTTTGCAGGTTTATTCTTATACTTTGCGTCAACAGACTATAAAGAACTAACGATGCAGGAGATAAATACTAATTACATGATTAAAAGGTATAAAAGGCATAGAACTGTTTTCTTAATTGCGATCATAACAACAACCTTAATAACCTGTATGAGTTTTGTTCTGGTGGGTCCCACAAACATATTTTCAGTAATGACAATTATATTTCTAATATTTTCAATATTAATGTTGATTAGAAACATCATGGTCATAAAAAAACTTAAAGATTCTAAAAAACAAATAGAATCATTTCAGAAAAAAAAGTGATTATTTGCTATTAACAATTTGAATATGAGGATATGCTATGTTAATGTTTTTTATTTTAGAAATTCTGTATAAAAAAGAAGAGTTTATCTCTGATTTCATTCTACGAAGATGTTTATAGTGTGCTAAATAACGAACACTTAGGCTAATTGAAGACTCTTTGAGGTCAACTCTGACATGAGGTACTTTTTTAATATCTTGAAGCGCAAATCTTTTTCTCCCTTCTAATTTTTCCTTCTCAAACTCAACTTCACCTATGTGCTTTTCAATCAATTTTTTATCATCTAACCCTGTTGACTCCTTACGATGCGCCTTTAAAACTTGTAATTTTTCAATTAAACCCTCATGTTTATCTGATTTTTCGTTTTTTAATCCAGTAACATGTTTGTTCACAACTTTAAAAGTAATGTCTTGCAACATTTCAACTGCTTGCTCCCAATTGCTTTCATATGTTATATCTATGGATATATTATCCCAAATATACTCTCCGCTTTTAGTGTAATTAATTACTGAATCTGTTAATACCATTGAATTTGGTATTGTAATTATTTTTCCACTAAATTCATCACTGTTATCCAATAGGCCATCAATAATCGTGTTCATCATTTTAATGTCAATTACATCTCCTCGCTCTTTCCCAATCATTATTCTATCTCCAATAATATATTCTTTATTGAAAATAAGTGTCAACCAAGCAACGAAATTAAGTATGGGTTTCTGAAGAGCAAATGTTATTCCAAAACCAATCAATCCAACAGAAGTCAGCCAAACGCCCAAATCCCCAATAATAACAGATAGTATACCAATAAATGTTAATATCAAAATAGAATACTTTGTCACAGATTTAACTGAATAATAATCTTTTTCTCTACCAACATATTTGAAATATTTTGAATAAATGTGGTTTAACATAACCTGAATCAGTTTAGCAAACAATAATATTATTATAATGGTTACAAGTTTAGGAATCCAAACACTTATGTTCTGAGAGATTGTAAAATAATTGTTCAATACTCCATTATAAAAATCAATTCTAAAAAAATAGATTATGAATAAAACTAGCAATAGACCTCCAATAAATAAGCCATTACTCTTCTCTTTCATAAACTCGCCTCTCTTTTCAAAATTAAAAATAGAGGTTAAAGTTTAAAAACCTTTCTAAAGAAATCAGTTTTTCTTTTTGACTAGATAAAATATGCCATCTTGTCTCACACCAAACTTTGTATACCAAAAAACATCTGATTTGATTGATTCAAATCCGACCTCATTTATAAGATGAGTAAATTGAAAATTAAAATCATTCAAGGAATTTGGTGCCATAGCTATGAATGCTTCACCATCATCAGTCATAGCTTCCTTGGATTTATTCAGTTTTTCCAACAACATAAAATCTTGACCTAATTGTGAATCAAAACATGATGTGTCTTGAAGTACATGATCCATTAAAACTAAATCAAATTCCTTATCATAATCCATACTAAGCATGTTTTCTTCTATGAATTCAATATTTTTACATTCATACTCATTTGCTTTGTTTTTTGCATATTCCAATGCCAATGGCGATATGTCAAGTCCTACAAATTTTGAATTTGGAAAGGACATAGCGTAATAAATTGTCTTAAGTCCATCATTGCAACCAATATCTAATATTTTTTCATGTTCTGGAATCTCTTTCAAAACAATAGGCATCACTTTTTTAATTTCAGAAATTACAAGAGAATATTTGATAGTTGTTAAATTTTTTTCAACAAAAAAATCATATAATTTTATGGCGTTTTCTATTGTATCCTTATTCATGTATGAACTAGAAACTTCTTCAAATAGTTTATAATCTTGTTCCTTCAAAGCACTCTTGAATAAGTTCATTGGATCCATAGTAGTTTCTTCGATACCTTCTTTTTTCAAATAATCATCCAAATTCATTTTACCACCGGATAATAACAACTAATTTATAAATTTTTTTATAAAAACGTTTATAAATCCTAGATTTTTCTCTAAAATGCGCAAAAGCAAACATGCGAGGGTTGCAGAGTCTGGTCAAATGCGCAGGACTTAAGCCCATAAAAACGGACATAAGCGTATTGAGCGCTTGTTTTTGTCGTTAGAAATCCTGTCCCTTAGTGGGTCCGGGGGTTCAAATCCCCTCCCTCGCACCATTCTTCAAAAAGTGCTTGTCAGGTCTTTGACCATCGGAAACAAACTCCTCAATTTCAAATCCCCTCCCTCGCACCATTCTTCTTAAGAAAACTTCGCTAAAACAGAAATACAATTATAATTATCAAAAACATTTCAAAAAGTTCATTTTAAAGGCACTACATAATTTACAAAACATAGAGCAACTAAAGCAGTTCCGAACTCTTTCTTAGGAATAAAACTTTTCGAAACACTAGAAATATTTCTAAGATCATATTTTTTCGAGAAACCATTGATAAACAATTCGTTAAGACTTTCTCTCAATTGAGCTAATGCCTTGCTTCTAGGCAAATTACCGTTGTACTCACAGACTAGACCACCATATCGTTTGTTGGTTTTTTTATCATACAACCAACCATTTATTATTCCGACTGTAGCCCTCTCTCCTTTGTTAACATTTGCAACTGCCATGATGGTCTCCATGACTGCACCATGAGTAAGCGTTTTTGGCTGATTTATTTTCTTAGCGATACCAGGCAGAATTGAAGAGTAAGTCATTATATTGCACATTTCAATTCCTGCTTTCTTTAAGGCAAGATGATAGGAACCTGCATGTATGGTTATATCACTTTCTCCCGTACCTTTTGTAACAAAGAAATCTTTAGGGATTCTACAACCAATTAAAATCTCATCTGATTTTATAGAATTATGTTTAAACTTAAGTCCATTATCCTTCATTTTTCACCTCATTCAAAGAATTAATTAATTTATTATTATGCCATCTATAAAGAACTTTATTGCTGATACATGATGTGTGTTGTTTGATTGTATTCTGCATTTGCTTATTACGATATAAATCCACTCCTATTAATTTTCTGCAGATTAAGGATCAGTATTTAAATGTTGACTTTTTTAAGGGGTTTTTTCTATGTTCTTGATGTGATGCTCGGGTTCTCTGGAAAGAACCTAACTCCTCTTGTGCTGAGAACGATTTCTCATGAAACCAATTGATAAGTTTTATAAAGAGTGTGTGAGTACAATGCTTGAGTACAGATAATAATCCTGTGCTTTAAACACGGAGAGTGAAAGAGAATGGATGATAGACGAGGAGGCGGCGGTTTCAGAGGAGATCGAGGCGGCTCAGGAGATAGAAGAGGCGGCGGAGGTTTCAGAGGAGACCGAGGTCCAAAAGAAATGCATAAAGCGATTTGTGCTGATTGTAAGAATGAATGTGAAGTACCATTCAAACCATCAGAAGACAGACCTGTTTATTGTAGAGACTGTTTTGCAAAACACAAGAGATTCTAAGCTTATATTTCTTGATAATTTTCTAGACATAATTTTTTTTTATTTATTTTTTTTAAAGATGAAATTTAAAATTTTTAAAACTTCTGTTGATTGTAATTTTATAAAAACCATTACACCCATTATATAACCTACTCAGCCAATAAAAAAACTTAAATAGTGCAGTTTCACACTATTCATTCTGAGAACTTTCTATATGAATTAAATCTTTAAACCAAATGATTCATATATCGCTGCTTGAGGTTCATACACAGATAAATAATTTTTTTATTTTAACTTATTCTTAGAATCACATATACTTCTTTATAACATCAGGCCATTGTCTTATATCTTCTATAACTTCATTAAAATGAATTGTTGTACCATTTGTTTTGTAACCTCTATTCAAATGGTCGTAACCTTCAAAGCCCTGACCTGCACCAATTGTTATTAAATTCTCGGATTTAAGACCACCAAATCTTCTGACATCATTAGAAGCTTTCAAACCTGCAACAGTATCATCAATGTGAAAAGTCATCTCACCATCACTGTCCAAAATATTTAACATTAAAGCAACAGAAACTTTAGAAGGTTTTTTTATTGCATTATGATTTCCAGAACCTTCAAACTCTTTTAAGTTTTCATCTGTACAATGAGAATCGAAGTAATGCAGTATATTATGTTGTATTAATTCAGGATAAATAGATTTCCAACTATTAGTTGTATTGATTGCAAGTCTCATGGCTTTATTATTCCTGGGATCTTTTGACAAACGACCCATTCCCCAGACTTCTTTTAAAGCTTTTTCAGCACCAACATATAATTCAACGGGATTTATCGATTTGAAATATTCATATCCTTGCCATACTGGGTGATTACGATTATTCATATCACAAGGAAGTTCAAACTCATCATAAAAAGCCTGAACATTCTTCTCATCAAGAATTTTGTTATACAAAGGAAGAAACTCTTCAAAAGATAAATCAAACTTCTTGTTATTATTTATTTTAGCCCAATGGGAGAACCACTTATATTGCCTCATAGGAGTATTAGCAAGCGTTCCATCCCAATCAACCAATCCACCTTGTAACATCTTGAGAGTGAGAAATTTATTTACCTTTATATATTTTTGTGAAAACAAAGAAACAAAATATTTATATCAACCAATAAAAAACCAATATCATGGTTCATATCAACATCGAAATAAAAGCAAAATCTGATAATCAAGATTACATCAGAGATATTCTAAAATCAAGTAATGCCGATTTCAAGGGCGTCGATCATCAAATCGATACGTACTTCAAAGTTAGCAATGGAAGATTGAAGTTAAGGGAAGGCAATATTGAAAACCATTTGATTCATTACGATAGGGAAGACAAGGAAGGTCCTAAACAATCAAACGTGACATTGTATAATTCAGATCCAAAATCAAGTTTGAAAGAAATCTTAACAAAGTCAAACGGAATACTGGTCATAGTGGACAAAGAAAGAGAGATTTACTTCATCGACAATGTAAAATTCCATCTGGACAAAGTCAAAGACTTAGGAACATTTGTTGAAATAGAAGCCATAGACAAAGATGGAACCATAGGTAAAGACAAATTATTAGAGCAATGTCAATTCTATCTCGACTTGTTTAAAATTACCAAAGAAGAACTAGTTTCAAATTCTTATAGTGATTTGTTATTAGAAAAATAAAATTATTTCTTGCCTTTTACTTTATTTGCAACGTAAGAAACTCCTTCAATAGTTTTAACAATTCCACTTGCCACTAGTCTAATACCAAAATTTCCTACAAGGTAACCTACAGTTCCACTAGCAACATCTGCAAATCCTTCAGCAATATAAGAGTTTGCAACTGGAGAACTATATCTGATGGCTTCTTCTAAACCTGCAGCGGCAGAAATTCCAATAGCCATTTTTGTAAGAAATCTACTTCTTTTAATAGTATCATAAATATCTAATCTGGCAGAATCTTTGTCCAAAAATGCAGTGAGTAAAAAAGAAGGGTTCTCAGTCATCCTGTACATGTGATAAGTTTCCCAAAATCTTTTAGTGGCTCCTAAAACAGCAGCAGCACCAGCAACAACCAATTGTCTTTGACTAGGGTCTGCGAGCATCTGCATTAAATCTAAATCCATTTTAATTTCCTCTAAAAACAGGAATTTAAAGTTATTTATATAGGTTTAAGACGAAGTTTACAGAATTAGAAATTCTGAACATTGGTAGAACCAATATTACAGAACTAAAAGGTTCTGAACATTGAAAAAAATCATTCTTTTTCAGAAACCTATTTATATACGTCCTAATTCTTCAGTGACGAATGATTTCAAGAAGAGTAATAACTACAACCGCATTGATAGGCACATTCTTTTTTGCAGGATGCTCATTAGTGCCCAGTGCAAAGCCAGATTCATTAGAGACAACTATGCAAACTTCTCGACCTAAATTAGAAAGAATTGTTTCAGACACTTCCAGAACAGAAGCCTATAATCCTACAAAAGATGAACTACTTCTAACTGCGAAAACGACCTATGAAGATGCAACGGTTGCTTACAATTCTGGCGATGATGAAAAAGCAAAGTTTCTATTTGATGAAAGTCTGAAATTATTCTTAGAATCAAATATCTCCGCAGACGAATACACTCAATTACCACATTTATACGACGCCATGGAAACCATCAGTAATTTAAGATTCGAAAATTTTGATTTAAATGGAAATGAAAATAGTATTGACATAACTGAAGAAAACATCGCTAGTTTGAGAGATTCTACTGGATTTAATTTGAGCAATTTAAGTGAACCCTTATTGAAAGAAATAGCCAAGTACGAACAAAAGTTCACAAATGATTCTAAACTAAGAAAATGGTTCATAAAAACAGAAGAAGAATCAGGACTATATGATGAGTTTGACAAAAAATTAATAGAAAAAAATGGGTTTCCAGAATATTACACTGGAATACCTAAGATTGAAAGCGGACAAGATCCTGAAGCAGTATCATTGGCAAATGCTTTTAGCAGATGGCAATTCACACACGCAACTGGAAAAAAATATGGTTTGGATTATTATGGAATATGGTTTGATGATAAATATGATCCAATCTTTAGTGCCCATGCAGCAATGCGTTATTTAAAAGATCTTAATGAGATGTTTGCAAATGACCCTTTAATGGCCATTGCAGGTTATAATAGAGGAGAAAACGGCATGCTGAACAGTATGAAAAACAGTAAATCCAAAAACTTCGATGAAGTATTTTTAGCCAGTGTAAAAAAAGAAGATTCATCGGTTCCAATGGAAACATTGAAACACATCCCACAAATCCTGGCGATTTCAGATCTATCAAACAATCGGGGGAAAAAAGGTTTTAAAATAACGTCTAAAAAACCAGGTTTCATCCTTCAATGCTTATTTGACGGAAAATTCGACACAATTATTGTTGACCAAGAAACAGATTTAGAAGTCATAGCAAATACTATAGGAATAACTGAACGAGTTTTGAAACAATACAATCCTAGAGTAAAACAATGGATGACTCCTCCAAATGAGATGTATGAACAAAGAGGAGAAGAATACGCTTTCGAAATGAGAGTTCCAAAAGGATTGGGAGAAGTATACCTTGAAAAAATTGTTAATGTGAAAGAACGAAGAATAACTAAAAGAGACAAAATTCATCGAGTTAAAAAAGGAGAAAATGTTGGCAGCATATCTAAACAATACGGAGTACCTGAAAATTGGATTGTCACAGCCAATAAAATAAAAGATAGAAATATGATAAGTGAAGGTCAAAGACTAGTAATACCTGCTTATGCTAACGCTAAAGTTATACCTATTCCTAATGTTAAATTAGAACCAACAGAAGAAGACACTTCAAGATTTGTTGAAATTAAATACACAGTCCAAAGAGGAAATACTTTAGATGGCATAAGTAATAAATTTAACAAAGAGTACAATCTGGATATCACCACAAAAGACCTGCGAGATTGGAACGCCATTAAAAGAGGACAAGAACGAAATATTCGTGTTGGACAAACATTGGATGTTTGGATTCCAAAAAAAAATTACAAAAAATAGTCAAGCTTTAAATAATAAACTTCATTACCAAAAATAAAATGTTAAAAGTATACCGAAGAAAACTGTTGATTGGACTGATGTCTTTACTCCTATTATTCGCTTTAATGTTTGCATTAGCACTAAGAGATTTAAACCTAGGAATTTCATTAATCAATCTTGGTTTTAAACAGGTGATTAATAATAGCATAGTTATTGTTCTGTCTGTACTCTCAATGTTAAAAATGGTTCATGAGATTTGGATTATTGAACATCACCAATAAGTTTTTATAATACATTCTTCTATAATTATACATGAAGCAAGTTATCATTGTCAGAAACGACTTGAAATTGCCTAAAGGCAAATTGGCTGCTCAAGTGGCTCACGCATCTGTAGAATCAACTTTGAGAAGTGATAAGGACAAAATTAAACAGTGGCGAAGCGAAGGTATGGCTAAGATAGTTCTAAAAGTTGATGATATCAAACAATTACATGAATTTAATCAACTAGCAAAAGATTCAGGTTTAACAACCGCAGTTATTACCGACGCTGGTAAAACAGTTGTGGCACCTGGAACCGTGACCTGCTGTGCAATTGGTCCTGATGAAGATATTAAAATAGATGCAATAGTTGCGAGTCTGAAATTACTATAATCGCTCATACTTGCTTAACATTATAGAATTATTATCTGTTAAGAAAAATTTGTCTGCGTTCTCCATAATTAAGTCTATTCCTAAGCCTCTGTTTTCTCTTCTCACATAATTATCAATATCTAACTGCTGTAAACCCCAATCTTCAAATCCAAGCCAGCATTCACGATAATCAGCAAATTTCATTCCAAAAACATTCCAATACAACGATTTAGTAATATCATCCATGTTACCATGTTCTAGTTCATTATTCAAAACTTCATGTGCAAAACCTATCGAAGTATCTATTGTCTCTTGTTTAAATCCATGGATTTTCATTACCTTGTTAAGCTTTTTATAAGGAGTTTGACATATATCTAGTTTGAGAGCGTAACTCAAATATTCAAGCGGTATGCCTTTTTTATCTCTTAATTCTTTAATACTTAGATTCTTATGAACTTTCGTTGCAAACAAAAACTTCTTCTCTTTTAACAAATGTTTTTTCAGTTCACTATAGAATTTTGGTGTTGGAAGATAAAATTGTTTGAAAAAAGTCAACTCACCCTTACCAAAGTCAGGACTATTAGCGCCTTTTAGAATTCTTATATTATCTAAGCCTTCTAAGCCCTCCATAAGTACCATAGGGGTTCCTAACTTTAAATAATTTTCCCAGAAATAGAAAACTTTATATTAAAATACGAGTCATACAAACCCATGGGTGAAAAAGATCATTTAATTCTGGAAAGAGAGCGAAAGCTAAAAGAAATTAGAGCGCTCGGAATTAATCCATATCCTTACAAATACAATCAAACTCACCATTCAGATGAATTACAAACTAAGTATAAAAAACTTAAATCAGAACAGAAAACAAAAGACAGTGTTTCCGTCGCTGGTCGAATCATGATTCTTAGGCGAATGGGTAAAGCCACTTTTGCAGATGTACAGGATGAAAAAGGTAAAATCCAATTATACTTCAATCAAGACCTTCTGGGAAAACCAAAATACAAGTTCTTAAAAAAATTAGATGCTGGAGATTTCATAGGTGTCAAAGGCACAATTTTCAAAACAAGAATGGGCGAAGTCACTGTTCAAGTAAAAAATTACGAGCTCCTGTCAAAAAGTATCAGACCATTGCCTGAGAAATTTCATGGCATAAAAGATGCAGAATTAAAATACAGAAAAAGGTATTTGGATTTAATTATGAATCCTGAAACAAAAGATTTGTTCAGGAAAAGAGCCAAGATAATTAAGCTTGTGAGAGCATTTCTCGACGACCTAGGATTTTTAGAAGTGGAAACACCTGTTCTTCAAACACTCTATGGTGGAACAAATGCTAAACCTTTCAAGACTCACATCAACGCCTACAATATGCAAATGTACTTGAGAGTCGCTCCTGAATTATATTTGAAAAGGTTAGTTATTGGTGGTTTCGAGAAAGTCTATGAAATAGCGACTAATTTTAGAAACGAAGGAGTTGACCAAACCCATAATCCCGAGTTCTCAATGATTGAATGGTACGAAGCATACGTTGATTATCATAAAATGATGGATCGCGCTGAAACCATAATTAAAAAGATTGCAAAAAAAGTTAACGGAAGTTATGATCTACCTGTATTTGACAAAGTAGTAAAACTTAACACAAAATGGCCCAGAATACCTATGAAAGAAGCCATTAAAAAATATGAGAAAATCAATGTTGATAAAAAAAGCATTACAGAGCTAAAGGATTTCTGCAGAAAAAACAAAGTAGACATCAGAGGAGAAAATAACAAAGGAAGTTTGATATTTTTGATATTCGATAAACTCGTTTCAGACAAACTAAAAAATCCAACATGGATAATTGATTATCCAAAAGAAGTCTCGCCTTTGGCCAAAGTTCATAGAAAAGATTCTGAATTAGTCGAAAGATATGAATTGTACATAGGCGGTAAAGAAATTGGTGATGGTTGGAGTGAACTAATAGATCCTCAAGCACAGAGACAACGATTTGAAACTGAGCAAAAAGCTATGCGTGAGGGCAATGAAGAAGCACATCCAATGGATGAAGATTTTATCGAAGCATTGGAATACGGTTTCCCTGTTTGCGGAGGCATAGGCATGGGCATAGATAGATTAGTTATGCTTATAACAAATAATTGGTCCATTAGAGACGTTATGTTCTTCCCCATAATGAAACCTGAGCAGAAATAGTAGGAATCTTTTTAAAAGGAGTTTTGTTCTTGAATATTAAAATGGAAAAAACAGTAGTTGGATTATTAGAACATGTAAAACTGAATGGTCATGATATAGATGAAGTTATCCTGGCCAGAATGGATACAGGAGCCACCAATAGCACCATAGACCTACAATTAGCATCTAAACTTAGACTGGGCCCGGTTATAGAATCAAAAGTCGTTAGAAGCACCCACGGCACTAAATTAAGACCAGTCATTGAAACAGAAATTGAAATTTGTAACAAAAAAATAACAGCTCGTTTTACATTGGCAGACAGAAGCAAAATGAAATACCAAGTTTTAGTAGGACAAAACATCCTGAAACAAGGATTTCTAATTGACCCCTCGAAAAAAGGACCGGAGTGTACTGACAGATGAAAATAGCTTTAATAAGTCTTGGCAGCACCAGTTCTAAATGGACTGCTGAAGCTTTAGAGAAATATTTTGACCAGGTTGAAGTTTTAAATTTGAAAGACATTGAAATTAATATTTCCGGAAAACAATCTGAAGTTCTATACCAAGGAAAACCCATAGGCAAATATGATTGTATATTTGTCAAAGGATCATTTAGATATGCACCACTTCTAAGATCAATCACCTTATTGTTAAGCAAAGAAAGCTATATGCCTTTAAAAGCATCCTCATTCACCATAGGTCATGATAAATTGCTAACGCATCTAAGATTACAACAATTCGGCATACCAATGCCAACGACTTATCTTTCGGCAACCACTAAAGCAGCCAAAGGAATTCTTGGAAAAGTTAATTATCCAATTATTATGAAGTTTCCACAAGGCACTCAAGGTAAAGGAGTTCTTGTTGCTGACTCATACGCATCTGCATCCAGCATGCTTGATGCACTAACAGCGCTCAACCAACCATTCTTGATTCAAGAATTTATTGAAACAGGCGGAACTGACATCAGAGCGTTTGTCGTTGGTGATAAAGTTGTTGCAGCCATGAAGAGAAAAGCAAATATACATGAAGTTCGATCAAATATTCATGCAGGTGGAACTGGTGAAGCAGTAGAGCTGGATTCCTATGCTAAGAAAATAGCTATTGATGCAGCAAGAGCAGTTGGCGCTGAAATTTGCGGTGTTGACATAATGGAGTCTGCCAAAGGACCGTTGGTTATTGAAGTTAATCTGAGTCCTGGGTTGCAAGGAATATATCAAACAACCAAGATAGATGTTGCTGGAGAAATAGCCAAATACTTACACATGAGAACCGTTGAAGTAAAAAAAGATTTCAACACCAATGGAACTACTCAAATGCTAAAAGAATTGGACAATGGTAAATCCAAAGAGATTATAAGTCAATTAGATTTCAGAGGTACAAGAATATTGTTGCCTGAAGTAATTACTAAAATAGCCAAGTTTAAAGAAAGCGATGATGTTCACATAACTGCTAAAACCAATAAAATTGTTCTAGAAAAATTAGATGTGAAATAAGTTTATTTACAATATATTTCTTATGTTGTCAATATTCTTAGATACTTCTTCGCCTTTTTTAGTTAGAGAAAGAATTTTTAATCTTCCTTGTTTTTCAAAGTTGATTAGTCCTGCTTTATTCATTTCTTGTAGAATTTTCACGACGTGACTATATGTGCAATCAACAACTTTTGCTAGTGAAGATGCATAGATGTCACTGTTTTTATTAAGAAGTGTGACCAACATCATTGCTGGTTTTTCTCGAAAGAAAACATTGAATATTTTTTCTTTTTTCCCCATCATAAAACCCCACTTTTTTATTCTTCAACACGTTTATATATTTATATGTTCTGGAAACCATATTATGTATAATATAGTTGTTAATCTATATATTTAAAACTGGAGGCAGTATTTAAATCTATCGATTTTTAGACATAAATTATATTTGCAAAACTACTTGCTAAGCTCAACTATTTTATCATAAACATGCCAAGGACCTAAAACATCATCCTCATTATACTCAATCATTACAGCCTGTAAATGATTTCTTAATTCTTTGTCAGAGGTTTCCATAAATTGCTCATAAAGAACTTGGAACTTAGCACCATCAACTTTGCCCGCATCACTGTCTTCTCTCCAATGAAAATCAAACATTTCAGGTAATAAAGTTTTGATAGAATATGATGATACAGGTGCAGCCATTGAATGTTTTGCCATAGGTAATAAATCAACAAGATTATCCATAACTTTATCTTCTAAGTCAAAGAATTCATTACCATAACGCTTGTATGCAGCAGCATAATGATTATCAAACATTCTTTCAAAATGAGTGTGTTCAAAAGCAGACCAATGATAAAATTTTACATCCTCAGGTAACTCTTTAACATAATCTAAGAACTCAAAGAATATTTTCCCATCTTGTTTAGGGGTTTCAGCAAAAAAAGTTTTAGTCCACTGTTTCCCATCATGCTTAATGTTAAGTCCATTCATGATAACCTTATCAGACGCCTGATCAGTTTCAAAGTCTATTTGTATGGCACATTCCGGTTCATACATGTCTGGTTTTTCCAGAAGTTTCCCACCATACAGTTTAATTAAATCATTGTCTTTGTAGGTAAGCATTCTTTTTTCTTTCCAAGCAAGAGCAGATGTTACAGCTGCCTGAACTGATAAAACCTTGCCAATTTTTTCATCAAATACATCTTTAATAAATTTAGATACTTTTTCAGAATTATAGGTCTCATCTTCCATTGAAGTTATGGAATTAGTTTTTTCCAATTCAGTAGCAATTTCCGAACCAACATTAACAAAATCATCTATCGTCAGAAGTTTTGCATCCATTAAAGATCTTTTAGCTCCTGAACCAACACCACTTGCTATTGAAACATCATTTATTTTTTCAGCTTCTTCCTTGCAAACAGGTTTATATTCACACATAACACATGGTGAAGCAATTGTCGGAGTTGGTTTTGATTTACCCTCTCTTATTGCAATAACTTCTTTCATAATTGATTCATAAGAATCTTCAAATGTAGGACTTTTCTCAAACATTTTTTTCTGATTTTTAATTGGTTCTAATTTGTATTCTGCTGATTTGAATTGTTTCTTAATTTTCACTAATTCAGTTTTGAAGGTCTTTCTTTTCTGATAATAATAATTAGTTTTTTTCTTAGAACCATATTTACCTTTGAAAGTAGATGTTTCATCTTCTAAGTTATCAACCGCAGTATTCAAATCTTTTCTTCGAGTATTCACTCTTTTATAATCATCAAGAAACTTAGTCATGCTGCCTCTTAAATTGAAACCAGTCTTCTCATACAGTTTATTTTTATCTCTGCTTTTGCTATAAATAAAAGCGTTTTCAGGATGCATTCCTTGAAGAACTTCCAATATTTTTTCATAGTGAACTACTTGCATTATTTGTTCTCCTCTTATCTCAAGAGAACTTTTAATATCAATGGGTTGATAATGATATTTTCCAAATTTACTTTTTCCTCTGTTGACTCTAATCATTAAATCTGGCTGACCCATTAAAGTTCTTTCTTCATCAATAATTACTCCCTGATAAATTAAATTATCTCCTCTTTCCATTGCTTTCAGAGTTCGCTTAGCCATAATTTCTTTTCGGCCTCTAGGAATAAAAGTTACTTTCTCAGTACTTCCAATTTTTGCAATAACTTCTTTTTCAAATTGTTGACCCAGAGCCATCAAATAAAGATTAAATTCATGCATAGGTCCTTTAATCTTTTTTCGCTCTTCTTCCGGTAAAGATTCAAAACTTAGTTTTTTCCAGCAATCATAGTATTGGTAGAAATCTTGCGCAGTAATATAATCTTTTTGTACTTGATCTTTTAAACGAATTTCTGGTTTTATGGTCATTTTATTTATCCTCATAAGCTTGTTTTATTTTTTCTATAGCATTGGGAATGTCATCATGTTTAAAAACTTGAACCCTCTCTTTGCTAGGAAACACTTTAACGCTGATATAGTTCTTGTTTGGTTCTAGGATTACAAATTGTCTTGATGTTGAATATGTTACTCCTCTTTTATTGTAGAAGCTTTCTAAAACATTTTTGTTATCTTTTTTTGCAGATTTTAATATTTCACTTCTCAAATGATTAAAAGTTGTTATCAGTTCTTGATTCTCTCGGAACTCTCTAGTGTAATAACCCATGCTATAAACACTTTTTTGTCCAATATTATGCAAATGTGTTTTTCCAATTATCAAATAATTGTCATCTCCAATTTCATAATGAGATAACCATCTTGGTTCAAAGTTGAAATTATCTAGAATAATTCCACGTTCGCTTTCTAACCGTTCAATAGTATCTTTTTCCGATTCTTTCAGGTTTCTGTCACAAACCAATATCAATCTGTGATCTTTTCTGTTCCAATTTACAGGATTTCCATTCACAGTCGGTTTTTTATTCAATGCCCATTCTGCTTGTTTCAGAGTGTAATTTATAATTTCATCATCATTTTCCAAATGCATTATCAATGATAATCTGTCATTATCTTCAATACCAATTGCGGTTATAATTCCGTTATCAGTTTGTACATTTCTTTGAATTTTTGAAAGAGAGAATAATTTCTTATCTTCGCTTTGAACAATGCTTTCTATTGATTGTGGAAGTTCTTTGAGAGGTTTTTTCTTGGCTTTTGTCAGAATTCCGTTTTTCTCAACATAGAATCCATTTAGAGTTCCGATATTCTCTGATTCCATCTGACTTTGAGTATCGCCAAATTGTTTTGCAGCGTTTATAATCCAAGGCATGTTCATTGCATCGAATACATGCAAATATTTTTCTTGATTTCCTGCAAATAATTCGTACCCTTTAAAGAAAACTTCTATATCATCACGAATACATCCTGCAGCCATAGTATCATATTTGTCGAATTCTTCTGCAACAAGAACAATTTTTGGTTTAATGTTGAAATTAAGTTCTATATCTTTGTTGAAAAAACCTTTTTCTTTTTGATAGTCAACATATGCTCTTACAGAATCCTGTTTGCTTAACACCCAGGTCATATAACTCAATGATTGTGGAAGCATTTTAAGCGATTTTCGCGCTTTGAATTCTGTCAGTACTATTCCACCTTTGCTCGTCAATGAAAACAAGTCTATTCGACCATCGGTTTTCTTGTATCCAACATCTTGTAAGCTTAATTTAGAAAAATCAATCCATCCTTCATTACCTACTGCGTATGAGTTCATAACAGTTTCAGAATTGTTTGTGAAAAGTATTTGTTCTTCTCTTTCTGCATTCTTAAATCTACTTCTATGTTTCAATTCAGTATCATTTTTTGAAACTTTTATGAGTTCCATAGTGTCGAGAATGAATCTTCATTTATAAATATTACTGAATTAACCACTGAAAAGTAATAAAAAAGAAGAAAAAAAGAAAAAAGAAATAAAAAATTACTAAATCATTTCACCAATTTCAACTGAACTGTCTTCAGGAATAAGCTCTTCATTAACAACATTTACAACTTCATCCACAAGTTCATCTTCAGTCATATCTTCAGGCGCTTTATCACCCAATACTTTAGGAGTACAAGCACTAAAGAGCAATAGTGAAACAATTAAAACCGCAAAAATAACTGTTATCGCTTTCATTTTATTTTATTCTCCTATTTGTTATTTATATTTTACGATT
>JBDRGV010000022.1:0-2073 GCA_043817405.1 archaeon
CCATAAAGGCGGAGTTCATGTTGACGCTTTGATGAAGGGCGCATCCTATGAGCACATTAACCCAGCCCTTGTCGGCAACACTCAAATTGTTATCTTATCCGACCTTTCTGGAAGGGCAAATATTGTTGAGATTGCAAAAAAGTTCGGATACAAAATAACCAAAGATGATTTTAGGGTCAAAGAAATGTTACAAGCAGTTGAAGAGATGGAAAAACAAGGATATGATATTGGAGACATTCCAAGCGAACAATTTTTGCTTGTTGAAAGGTTTTTTGGAAAGAAAAAAGAATTTTTCAAGATAGAAACCTGGAGGATAATGTCAGAACAAAGAAATGGAGAATATAGTGAATGCGTTTTAACAGGGGTTGTAGATGGAAAAACAAGGGAAGTTGTCGCTCCAGTCAATGGCGGTCCAGTTAATGCTGCTTATAGGTCTTTAAGAAAGATGGTTGCAACTAATTATCAACAGATAAAAGAAATTAAATTAATTGATTATAAGGTTATGATCGCAGAAGACAAAGGCCCTGCTTCAAGTGTAAGAGTATATGTTATCTTTACTGATAATAAAGACGAATGGGGTTGTGTTGGCGTTTCAACAAACATTCTAGAAGCAAGCCTTTTTGCGATTGAAAAGGGTTTTAAGTATTATTTGTTGAAGAATTGTTGAATTTATATTTTTTAGTTCTGTTTATTGGAAAGTAATTTTTTATAATTATTCGTTTAATAGTTGGTGATAAGCGAAGCGACGAAAGCACAGCGTCCCCTTGAGTACTTTTTTGGGCGTTCTATCTAATGCGATAAATAATGAAAAAGAATTCGAGCAAGATTCAATTATCAAACAATCCCCCCCATTCAATAACAATAAATCCTGTTCTCTTTGGTGTTTCAATTGTTGGTTCTTTTATTTCAATTTTTTCTGAATGAGGTTTAAAGTAGAAATTCAATCTTATTATTGTATCTGGTTTTGGATTAATTATTAAATCCATATTTTCATCTAAAAATTGCTTTTCAAGAATCTTAATTTCATAGTAATTTGATTCAGTCAATTCGTTCATCCAATATTCTTTAAATTGAATAGTTTCTTTTTCATTCAATCCTAAAAGTGGCAGAGTCTCATCAAACCAACTATCAAGATTTGAATATTCTACAATCCAACCTTTTTCAGGAAGTTGAAGATTAGTTAATTGTGCTTCATAGAATAAATAATCATATCTGTTATCAATTAGTCCGTTATGTTCTGCTGTAACTTTCCAGCCAGTTAAATAATCTGGCTCAGCTTTTATAATAAATCCGTTTATATCAATTTTAACTTCAATTTCAGACGTTTTGGTTGGATATAAATAAACTGCTGGTTTTTTAACTCCAGGTGGGAAATGTGGAAAATCTGGTGTAATACAAATATTTGTGATTGCGTCAATTAGCTCTCCAGCACAATTATATTGTTTTATTGAATCTTCAGTTAAACCGTTTATTGTTAATTGCTTTGCTTCGTCAGCAGAATTAACAATGCAAATTGCACTTTTAGATACAATCTTGTTAAGATTATTTATTATTTGAGGGCATGTTTTGGCAATTGTACCAACAATTGATTTAGTCATTGGCTGTTCTTTGTCCATTTCTTTTAAGTCAATGACTTTCATAGACACCTTGAATTGATTATTCATTGGTTCTACTTTGACTTCACTTTTTTCAATCAAAGATAAAGACTGAATTTCTTCAGTAATGACAACCTTGGCAGAATTACCACTTGAAGCTTGTTGATATAAACATTCATAATCCTCATTACAATTAACAATATTGGAATTGTCAAATGATATTTGAGTGCATCCTACAAGGATTACTATTCCGATTAAGATTGAAAAAATAATTAGTTTATTCATGATATGCTTGTTTAGGTTAGATGATATTTAAACATAGCGATAGCTTCAAACCTGTATTCCGAAGTGACATATGTCACCACCATTAAAATTCAGCATATTTCTCTGAATTTTGGTGGTGTTAATGAAGAAAAAAGATATAAGAAAGGAGTTTTTTTTATTAAAGAATAAGGGGCATAGCTATTCTCAATGTAGG
>JBDRGV010000023.1:0-2489 GCA_043817405.1 archaeon
GAAAAGCCAAGCTTTACAGGCCAAAAACATCAGCAATGTTCAACAAGATATGGATTAGATGGCTTAGTGGGAATTTGGGAATATGAAGGAATAGTTAGAGAGGCTCTTTTTAGAATTAAATATTGGTCAAATTTTGATGCAATACCAGAGTTTATAGAAAAAGCATTCTGGGCAATGAGAAAAGATATGCCAAGATTTGAAGATTTTCTCTCCTTTCTGTTTTCAGAAAATGTTTATATTACTTATGTGCCAATATTTATAAAGAAGAAAAAAAGAAGAGGATTTAATCAATCTGAAAGAATTGCTCAAAGTTTAGGAAAAATATCAGGAAAAGAAACAGTTGATTTTTTGGAGAAAATTAAAGACACAGTATCTCAAACCAATTTAGATAGAGAGGAAAGAATTGAAAATGTAAAGAACAGTTTTAGAATTTTACCTAATTTGTCATTTATTCCTAAGAAAATAGTTTTAGTAGATGATGTTTGGACAACCGGAAGCACAATGAAAGAATGTGCCAAAATTTTAAAAATAGTTGGAGTAGAAAAAATTTGGGGATTTACACCATTCCGTACAGTATAAAAAAATGAGCAAAGTTATTGATATAAAAAGCAAAGAATATCCAGAATTATTGAGCAAAATAAGTGACGCGCCAAAGAAACTTTATTATAAAGGAAATTTAGACGAAAAGATTTTTGAAAATTGTTTGGCAGTTGTTGGAAGTAGAAGAATGACAACATACGGGAATAGAGTTATAGAGCAAATGGTTGCAAAAATAGCTAGTTTAGGCATTACAATAGTTTCTGGATTTATGTATGGAGTTGATGCTACTGCTCATAAAGCAGCTTTAAGCGTAGGAGGAAAAACAATTGCTGTTATGCCTTGCGGAGCAAATATAATACATCCTGCATATCAAGATGATCTTTATAATAAAATTTTAGAAAACAACGGATTGATAATTTCAGAATACGAAGATGATTTTCAACCTGCTTTATGGACATATCCCAAAAGAAATAGGATTGTTGCTGGTCTTTCAAAAGCTACTTTAGTTGTTGAGGCAGCCCTAAAAAGCGGATCATTGATTACTGCAAACTATACAAAAGAATACAATAGAAAACTTTTTGTTGTACCAGGCCCAATAACAAGCATAAATTCAGAAGGAATTAATCAGTTAATAAAAGAAGGTGCTTCAATAGCTAGTAAGGCAGAGGATATTATGGATTTTTACAAAAAAGAGTATAGTTTTTCTTCGCGCTTTATCCCACTGAAGCGGGAGCCCTACGCGTCTCAGAAAAACCATAGCTCTTTTGAAAAATCTGCTTCTACTGCACAATTAGAAAATAAAATAATTGAAGAGTTGCAGAGGGAGCCGTTGGAAATAGATATTTTGGCTAGAAATATAGGAATATCAGTTTCTGAAATGGGTACAAAGATTTCTTTAATGCAATTGGGTGGCGTTATTACAAAACAAGGAAATAAATATTATATAACCTAATGTTAATCAAAGCATATTCAGCCTTAAATATAGGATTAGAGACAGTGGGGGTGGATGTTGAAATAAATATAGCAACTAGGGGGTTGCCAGGTTTTGATATTGTGGGTCTTCCTAGTAAAGCGGTTGATGAAAGCAAAGAAAGAGTCAGAACGGCCATTGTAAATTCAAATATTGGTTTTCCTAGTAAAAAGATCACGGTTAACTTGGCTCCAGCTGATATTCCAAAAGAAGGTTCTTTTTATGATTTGCCAATTGCTGTTGGTATTATTTCTGCTGTAGCCAGATTTTCTTTGCCAGAAAAATCTTTATTTTTTGGAGAATTATCTTTAGATGGTTCGCTTAGACATACTAGGGGTGTTTTGCTTTTAGCTTTATTTGCAAAAGAAGCAGGATATAAAAAAGTTTTTGTGCCAAAAGATTCAGCAAATGAAGCAGCCATTGTTCCTGGAATTGATGTTTATCCTGTTGAAAGACTTTCTCAACTAATAGCTCATTTTTCTGGAGGCAAGAAAATTGAGATTAAAATTCATAAAACAATAAGTTCTGCTCTAGAAGAGAAAAAACCAGAATTTGATATGTCAGAAATTTTAGGGCAAGAACAGGCAAAAAGAGCCATAGAAATTGCAGCCGCAGGAGGACATAATATTTTAATGATTGGTAGTCCTGGAGCAGGGAAAACAATGTTGGCTAGAGCTTTACCAGGTATTTTGCCAAAACTTGGCAAGGAAGAGTCATTAGAGGTGACAAAAATATTTTCTACTACAGGAAACATTCCTCCAGGTGGTTCTCTGGTGACAATAAGATCTTTTCGTTCTCCTCATCATACTATCTCGCAGGTTGGATTGATTGGTGGAGGTAGTAAGCCAATGCCAGGAGAAATTACTTTAGCGCACAGAGGAGTATTGTTTCTAGACGAGTTTAATGAGTTTCCTAGATCTGTTTTAGAAGCTCTAAGACAACCCTTAGAAGATGGATTTGTGTCTATTTCTAGATCAAA
>JBDRGV010000024.1:0-9890 GCA_043817405.1 archaeon
GGTATAACTCTTTCCACTGCCCCTCTTACCACAAACAAAAACAATATGAGAACGAATCATATCAAGATAAATCTTATTAACCAAAGAATCAGTTCTTCCCATTTTAACATAATGCTTTCCCAATAGAATGGTTCCTTTAGAACCGTGTTTTTTCAAATCAGACTCATTTCTCCCAATAACTATATCATACATTCTATTGTTTCGTGTTTCAACTAATATAAATATTTATGTAAACTAAACAGTAGTTTTCAGCGTAAGTTACTGATTTCTTGAAATCAGAACTTCTAAAATAGAATATTTTAGTAAGTTACAAAACTTATAGTTTTGAACTTCTGAAATAGAATATTTCAGTAAGTTTTAAATAAAAAACAACAATACTCATTGCATTAGGGGTGAAAAAAATTCAAAATAGGTGATTTAATGGCAAAAAAGAAAACAAGAAAATCTACAACTGCTCCAAAAAATTCAAATAAAGAAGCAGACAAGGAAAATAACAATAAAAGTATGAAAGGCACATTTATTGCACTAGCAATATTAGCAATAATAGTAATCGCGCTGATAGTCATATTCTCAGACAATACAGCAGACAAAGGAAAAGTCGTTGCAACAATCAACGGTGAAGAAGTTTACGAAGCAGAATTAATAGCTGAATTCAACAGACTTCCAGGAGAACTACAACTAGTGGTTGATGAAAACACCGTTCTATCACAATTAATAGATAACAAACTATTATTGGCTGAAGCTGAAAAAGCAGGCACTGAGGTTGAAGATGAAATCAACAAAATACTAGTCGAAAATAATATTACAATGGAAGAACTAGAAGAAACCATAAAATCACAAGGATACACTTTCAAAGAATTTGAAGACAGCTTGAAAATATACACTTTTTTAGAACAAAATTTGTTTGCAGACATAACCGTTAGCGACGAAGAAGTGGCAAAATACTATGAAACAAATATTCAAGAATTCACGTTGCCAGAAAGCGTGAAAGCAAGACACATCCTTGTATCAACAGACAACAGAACCAAAGAAGAAGCAATGGTCATAATGAATGAAATTGTAGCTGCTTTAGAAGCAGATGAAGATTCATTCTGTGATCTGGTCAATGAATACTCAGAAGATCCAGGAAGCATAGCTAGCTGTGGAGAATACCCTGCATTTACAATGGATTCAAGCTTTGTCGAGCCATATAAAAACGCTGCATTTAGTAATCAAGTAGGCGAATCAAGCATTGCTGAAACACAATTTGGATACCATTTAATAGAAACATTAGAAAAAACACCTGCAACATTACTAACGCTTGAAGAAATAGAAGAACAACTAAAAGCAAGTTTGCTGTTTGAAAAGCAAAAAATCGTATTTGCAGACTACATAGAATTACTTCGAAGCAGTTCAGAAATCATCAACTGCCTAGAAACACCCGAAGCCTGTGAAGAAGTAGAAGAAATAGTTGAAGAAGTAGAGGAAGTAGAAGAAGAAGTTGAAACAGGTTCACTAGACAATTTCGCCACTTGTTTAACTGAAAGCGGTGCAAAGATGTATGGTGCATACTGGTGCAGTCACTGCAATGCTCAAAAAGAAATGTTTGGTGACTCAGTAGATAAAATAACCTATATTGAATGCGCAGAGGAAGATGATGCAAGAGCACAAACAGCCGCTTGTGCAGAAGCAGGTATTTCCGGATATCCAACATGGATTATCAATGGACAAGAATACCCTGGAAAACAAAGCTTTGAAACATTAGCAAAGCTTACAGGCTGCTCACTGGTATAAGCATTAAATTCCAACATATAACAAAAATCAAAACAAGATTTTTGGATGTTGGAAGAATAAATTCCAACATAGCGATAATCGATATGTTTATAAAGCAGTCAAATTTCCTATTTGAAGTGTAAATGAGTCATTTTTTCAAGCGGAACCGCAAGGTTTGGCAAAGAAAAAAAGACGAACCTACATGAGTAAAGCCCGGCACAGAGAGTGCCCATCAGAGCACGACAGACAAAAACGTTCGCTACGTTTGTTAGTCAAGCAATGAAATTTGGGGTTGGTGCCTCGGGCAACAAATCCTTAAGCGAATTTGAGCAATTAAGCAGCGCTTAAAGACAAAAAAAATATAACATTCAATAATCACAGATCACAGACGAACAAGTTCACTTACTCACTTCATCACTTACATTTGAGTCAAAGTCAAAAAAAAGCTTGTTCTAAAAAGAAGTACGATTGATATAACATATACTCACTAAAAATAGAACAGTATCTTACTTCTTTAAGTGCCATTTGTTGATTATCGATAAAAGGAGGAATAAAAATGGCAAAAATAGCACAAACAGCAGCAAAATATATTATTCACGCAGACATACAGATAGAAGGTGTCGTTGACAAACCAGACGTCATAGGAGCAATCTTTGGACAAACGGAAGGATTATTGGGCGCAGATCTTGAACTTAGAGAATTACAGAGATCAGGCAGAATAGGCCGAATAGAAGTCAACTCAGAAACAAAAACAGGAAAGACAACTGGAGAAATTATAATTCCATCTTCATTAGACAAAGCAGAAACAGCAATAGTCGCTGCAGCCCTTGAAATCATACAACGAATTGGTCCTTGCAATGCAAAGACAACTGTTACATCAATAGAAGACATTAGAACTTCTAAAAGACAACAGGTTGTGGAAAGAGCAAAACAATTATTGCGAACCTTAACACAGAGTGTTCTACCAGACAGCCAAGAATTAGCTGACGAAGTAGCCTATTCTGTAAGAGTAATGGAAATTCAAGAATACGGCAAAGAAAGACTCCCTGCAGGACCAGCAATCGATGAAAGTGAAGAAATAATCGTCGTTGAAGGAAGAGCAGATGTATTAAACCTACTAAAACACGGATTCAAAAACGTCATTTCAATGAATGGAACCAATGTTCCTGAAACAATCATTGAATTAAGCAAGAGAAAAATCATGACTGCATTTGTTGACGGAGACAGAGGCGGAGACCTTATAATTAAAGAATTACTGGGAGTTGCAGAACTGGACTTTGTAACAAAAGCTCCAGACGGAAAAGAAGTCGAAGAAATAACTCAAAAAGAAATCCACAAAGCTCTCAGAAGCAAAATAGCTTCAGAGCAGGCAAAACTTGATTCAAAATCAGCACCTGCTCCAAGAAGAATGACTGAACACAGAGAAGTTAAGAGAGACGAAAAAATTGACAGTCGAAGAGAGCCACCTAAAACATTCTCAAAGAAGAAACTAACCGATGAAGAGAAGAAGAGTTTTAACGACATGCTTGAAGATTTAATAGGAACAAGAGGCGCATACGTCTTAGATGACGGCCTAAACATCCTAGGAAAAGTTCCAGTCTCAGAATTGCAAAGTACCATTAAAAGCCTAAGAACAGGCATATATGCAGTGATTCTTGACGGCTCAATTGATAAAGATTTAGTCAATACAGCCGAGAGAGCCTATGTTAAGTTCCTGGTTGCAATGGACTCAAAAGCCAAATCAACACGCCTAACAATAGTCACAAGCGAAGACTTGGAATAATAATTTTAATTTATTTTATTTTCTTCTTTCTTTTTTTTACACTCATTCCAGCAGCTTTTTATACTGTCTGCTCTTTTTATTTTATTATGAGTCAATCTAAAGAGAGATGGAAAGTTTACAAAAACGTTTTCTCAGAATTTTCTCTAAGAACATTGTTCAAGCTCAGCAGCGAAGGACATTTTGAAGAATTAAAAGAACCAATAATGATCGGTAAAGAAGCAAATGTGTTCACCGCAGAAACAAAAGAAGGAGAAACAGTAATAGTAAAGATATACCGATTAGAAAACTGCAACTTTAATCAGATGAATAAGTACATTTCTGCGGATCCAAGATATCTGAAAATGAGTAAGCAAAAAAGGTCAACTGTTTTTTCATGGGTTCAAAGAGAATACAAAAACCTAATGATTGCCAGAGAAGTAATCAGTGTTCCAACACCCATAACTTTCAAAAACAACATACTAATCATGAGCATGGTTGGCGCGCCAGCCCCAATGCTTAAAGACGCAAGACCAAAAGAACCTGAAATATTCCTAAAAAAAATCCTTGAAAACATGATAAAGTTGAAAGAACAGGGATTGGTTCACGGTGATTTATCGGAATTCAACATACTAAATGAGAACGAAGAACCAATATTCATAGATTTCTCACAGTCAACACTCACAAGATCATCAGCCGCAAGAGAGCTATACGAGCGAGATCTGGAAAACATAAAACGATTCTTCAGAAAACTTCTAGATGAAGAAACCATTGAAAAAATTTGGAAAAGCGTTCAATAAAGTTTTTATAGCCCACAATTTTCTCCTATTGCATGGACGAGTATATGCACGAGTTAAAAATTCCTAAAGCAAGGATTGCAGTAGTCATAGGAAAAAACGGCGAGACAAAAAGAGATTTGGAAGAATATTCCAGAACAAGCATAGACGTTGACTCTAAAGAAGGAATAGTAACCATCAACGGTAAAGACGCTGTTAAGCTATACATGGTTCGAGAAATGATACTAGCCATCGGAAGAGGGTTCAACCCTGAAACCGCTAAACTACTTCTAAAACAAGATTACACCATAGAAATACTTTCACTCACAGATTTCGCCAATAAAAAGAATCAATTAGAAAGAGTCAGAGGCAGAGTCATAGGCAAAGCAGGCAAATCTCGAGAGATAATAGAACAATTAACAGAAACAAGCATCTCAGTCTATGGAAAAACCATTTCAATAATAGGATTACCTGAAAACGTTGTATCTGCCAGAAACGCCATCGAATTACTTCTAGAAGGGGCAACTCATTCATCGGTTTACAAGAAACTAGAAAAATACCGAAGGAACCAAAAAGAAGAAAGAGCACAGGACTTCTAATTTCAAGCATTCAAAGCGTACAAATCTTGAGCTATATAACAGAATTCTTGTTCATCGTCATCCTCAATTTCATAACATTTCACTTCATCTTTCTCAAACTTCAACAAATAACATTCATACTTTTCCTCAGGATCATTAAAATTACAAACAATGCCATCATTCTCTTGAACCAATGATTCGGGCGTGATTTCTTCTTTAGGATTCAACTCGACAGTTGTTTCAGACCCGGGAACAATATCAGTGCCAGGAGCATCAGAAGTCAATTTAAAATAAAGAATAGCACCTATAGACACAAAGAGTAAAACCATTACAATAATACCTATCTTAACCAATACATCTGCAGAACCATTATCATGAGTTTCTTTTACACTAAACACTTTATCAAAAGCCCCATCAATGTCTCTGGGATTAATATTCTGCTTAATAAGATAATCTCTTATGGTCTTAGGATCCTTACCAAATCCTAATTGCCGTTTTATAAAATCCACAAGTTCTGAACGTGCCATGATAAACCTCAAGTGTGGAAAAATATATAAATATTTCTAACTCACCAACAATGGTAAGTTTTAAAAAAAAACGCTTTTGAGCTTCTGAAACCAAAAATAATTTCAGAAAGTTTTATTAAATGCAAGTAAAGACCAAATAAAGATGGTAGAAACAACTATTGGCTTAGATTCTTTCAACACACCTGATGAACCTGTGGAAAAAAAGAATGAAACTACTTCAACGTCGACCACAACAAAAGCTCATGAAATGGCAAAAAAGCAAAGAGATATTTCTATCGCTGAATTCTTCGAAAAAAACAGACATTTACTGGGGTTTGATAATAAAAGAAAAGCTCTTCTAACAACCGTAAAAGAAGCCGTTGATAACTCATTGGATGCATGTGATGAAGCAGGAATCCTGCCAGAACTAGAAATAGTAATGACCGACATGGGCAATGATAGGTTTAGAATTTCAATCGAAGATAATGGACCAGGAATTATTAAAGACCAAATACCAAAAATATTTGCTAAATTACTCTACGGCTCTAAGTTTCACAGTTTAAGACAAAGCAGAGGACAACAGGGAATAGGAATCTCAGCAAGCGTGATGTATGGACAATTAACAACCGGCAGAGCTGCAGTGATAAGAAGCACCATCGGACCTAATCGACCAGCTCATTATTACGAATTAAAGATTGACACACAAAAAAACAAGCCAGCCATTTTAAAAGATGAAGTAAGAGATTGGAATAAAGAACACGGCACAAGAATTGAAATCGACCTTGAAGGAAGCTACCTGAAAGGTGCACAATCGGTCGACGAATATCTAAAACAAACGGCCATCATCAACCCTCACGCAACAATAATCTATGTCAATCCAAAAGGAGAACAAATAATATTTCCAAGAGCAACCGATAAACTACCATTTCAACCAGAAGAAATCAAACCACATCCATACGGAGTCGAACTAGGTATACTGCAGAAAATGTTGAAATTGAGTGGGGAAAAAACTGTTAAACTATTCCTGCAAAAAGAATTCTCAAGAGTCGGAAGTAAGGCTGCCATGGAAATATTGGAAAAATCATTTATACTACCAAACTCGGTTCCAGCCAGAATAACACATGAAGGCGCCGAGAAAATTATAGAAGCCATTAGAAACACAAAAATAATGGCTCCACCATCTAATTGCATAAGTCCAATCGGTTCAGAGCTGTTGGAAAAAGGTCTTAAGAAAGAAGTCAACGCTGAATTTTATACAAGCGTCACAAGACCACCATCAGTTTACAGAGGAAATCCATTCATCATCGAAGCAGCATTGGCCTATGGTGGACATCTACAGGCAGAAGGATCAGTTCAACTTCTCAGGTTCGCAAACAAAGTTCCTTTGATGTACCAGCAAGGATCATGTGCAATATCTGACTCCATAGGAAAGACTTCCTGGAGAAGCTATGGATTACAACAATCAGGTAATAATTTGCCACAGGGACCCTGTGTCATACTAGTACACATAGCTTCTGTATGGGTTCCATTCACAAGCGAAGCAAAAGAAGCAATCGCACATTATCCTGAAATCATAAAAGAGATAAAACTAGCATTACAAGAAATTGGAAGAAACCTTGGCAGATATGTTGGCAAGAAAAGAAGAGTCAATGATGAACTAAAAAAAAGAAGTCACATTGAAAAATATATTCCTGCGGTTGCAGATGCATTAAAAGAATTACTTAATTATTCGGATGTTGAAGAAAAAAATGTTATTGAACTATTAGAAGAACTCCTAGAACAACAGAGAGGAGAAGTTGAAGATTTAAAGTTTGACGCCAGTAAAAATACGGAGTACGACGAAGAATTTGCAAACATAGGAAAAGAAGACACTGAAGATACAGATGAATCAGAAGAAAATAATGAAGAGGATGAACATGAGTCAAGTAGTGAAAAAGATTATTGATGAAGCAAAGCAAATCTATGATGCCATTAAGAAAAAAAGCAGACCTGAACTAGAATCCCCTGTAAGAGCTTTAAGCAATGTAAGGTATGATTCTGAAGAAGGCTATTTTGAATTAAATGGAAGCATAAAAAAAAGAACTCTTTCAGCCAACACAGTAAAAACATTTGCACAAACTCTAAAAATGATGTCTTTATCAAAGGATTTGATAGAAAGCAACGACATCGCCACAAAAAGAGAAGCATACTATGTTAGCAAAAACTGGGGCGACGCCAGGTTCAAAGAACAACCAGAATCAGACACAGTGATGGATGACATTGAAGCAATGTTCGAAGTTAATAGGGAGAAACTAGGATTCATACCTGAAGAAAAAGGCGGAGACATAGCAGGAAAACTAATTGTAATTGATAAAAATCCAGATACGGACACAGACATAAGAATTGACTGCACAAAATTTGGAAGCGGAGCCTATTCTATACCTTCAAGCGTAGAAGAACTAAAGTTTGAAACAAACGCAAAATTCATATTGGCCATAGAAACAGCCGGTATGTTTCAAAGACTAGTAAAACACAATTATTGGAAGAAAGCAAACTGCATACTAATAAGCATGGGAGGAGTTCCAACAAGAGCCTGCAGACGATTCATCAGAAGATTAAGCGATGACATGAAACTACCTGTCTTGGTATTTACAGATGGAGACCCATACGGATTCCTAAACATCTACAGAACCTTGAAAGTCGGCAGTGGAAATGCAGCTCACATAAACAAATATTTCTGCGTACCAAAAGCACATTTCATAGGCATAACACCACAGGACATCATCGACTACAAACTACCGACACACCCATTAAAAGACGTTGACATTAAAAGAATAAAAGACGGAATAAAAAATGATCCATTCGTACACTACCACAAGAAATGGAAAAGTGCCCTGCGACAACAAATGGAAATGAAAGTCAGAGCAGAACAGCAAGCACTGGCAAAGCACGGACTAAACTTCGTAATCACTAACTACCTACCTGAAAAGCTGAAGAAGCAAGATACTTGGTTGGATTGATTTCAATGATTGAAAAAATTAGAGAAATAGTTAAAAAAGAAGCAAGTGATATAGACTGGAAATGTCATATATTGCCTGTTGTAAAATATGCTAAACATTTAGCCAAAGTTGAGAACGCAAATGAAGAAGTAGTTGAACTTGCAGCTTTACTTCATGATATAGGAAGGATTAAATTTAGTCCTAAAAATCATGATGTTACAGGAATGGAAGAAGCTAAAAAAATTCTCAAAGAATTAAATTATCCTGAAAAAACTATTGAACAAGTAGCTCATTGTATTAAAGCACACAGAGCAAGAGATTATCCTGCAGAAACAAAAGAAGCACAGATAATTAGAGATGCAGATGCATCTGCTCACTTTGACACAATCCCCATATTAGTTCAAGTCGGTTTAAGAAAATATAATGGAGATATACAAAAAGCAGTTGAGTGGCTTGATGCTAAAGTTGATAGAAATTGGAATGATAAAATAAAATTGCCTGAAACAAAAAAATTAGTTGAGAAAAAATATAACGCCGCAAAACTACTTATTGAATCAACGAAAAAATCTTTCTCTAATTCATAAAATTATATAAACCAATCCATAAATCTCAAAGTATGTTAAAAGCAGATTTGCATCTTCATTCAAACGATGATAAACGTCATAGAGCTCTTAGTTACGACTCAAAAGATTTAATCGATGAAGCTTCAAAGCAAGGATTCGATGTTTTGGCATTGACTTTTCATGGCGATGTTTTCTACACTAAAAAAATAGTTAACTATGCTAAGAAAAAAGGAATTCTTTTAATATCTGGAATTGAGAAATACATTGAAGAAAAAGAAGTATTAATCTACAACCTAACGCAGGAAGAAAGTAAAAAGCTAAACACTTTTGACGACTTGAGAAAATTAAAAAGTAAAAAAAATATTTTAGTAATCGCTCCTCATCCTTTTTTCAAAACTAAAAGCTGCTTAGGTAATAAACTAGTAAAAAACATTGATGTTTTCGATGCCATAGAATACTCTCATTTCTACTTGCCATATTTCAATCTTAACAGAAAAGCAGTTAGGCTAGCTAAGAAAAAAAACTTATCATTAGTGGGAACCTCAGACACACACTACATTTCACAATTAGGAAATACTTATTCTTACATCGATTCTGAAAAAAACATTGAAGCAATCTTTCAAGCCATAAAAAAAGGAAAAGTGAAAATGAAATCAAAACCAGTCACCCTAAAACAATTCATAGAACGATTCTTCAAAATCATTTTGCACAGGGAATAATAAATTTTATTAGCACAAAATTTATATAGTCAAAAACCAGCCTCTAATACATATGGCTAAGCTATTCAGACCAGGCAATCCAAAAGACATTCTAGCGGCTAGATGGGAGATTGAATTTGAAGACGTATTTCATTTCAAACATTTATACAGATTAGCCCATGAATTCCTAGAAGAAAATGAATGGGAAGATCCTGAAGGCGGAGACAAATGGGAATACTTCTACTTTGAAAGAATAATACCTGTTTCTAATCTCAGAGAA
>JBDRGV010000025.1:0-9997 GCA_043817405.1 archaeon
GATATGACTATGCCAGAATTTCTCTACAAATGTAAGAATGATTTTGAGTTCTGGTGTAATGTTGTTTTACAAGATTTATACGAAGCAGAATATGGGGGGATAAAAGATTTCCATCTTGAATGGTTTAACTTTATGGAAAATAATAATCGAGTAGTTATTCTTGCTCCTTCAGGTTTTGCTAAATCTACATTGTTTGGAATAGCATATCCTTTATGGTTAGCTTTCACTAAAAAAAATAAACAGATTATGATAATTTCTAAAACACTCCCACAGTCAGTTCGACTTCTTGAAATTTTGAGAGTAACTATCGAGAACAATGAACTACTTCAAGAACTTAGACCACAGAACGCAGACAAATCTTGGAGTAAGCAACAAGTTAGAACTACCACTAATTGCAGGATTTTTGTTAGACCTTATTCAATTAATGTTAAAGGAGAGAGAGTAGATTATTCTATACTTGACGAGGCAGCAAGTTACGACAGACCCGAGATTTATTTAGATTACATCGTTCCTCGTCTTAATCCTAAAGGAAAGATTGTTCTTATCTCTACTCCAGAATCTCCAGTTGATTTGATGGCGAGATTAAATAAGCCTGGACTTGATTATATCCACAGAACTTATCCAGCAGTAGTTATGAAGAATGGAAAAAGAGTTGCTATATGGCCCGAAAGATTTGGACTTGAAAAACTTGATAAACTTAAATTGGAATTAGGAGAAAATTATTATGAAAAGAATTTTATGTGTAATCCAAAAGCAGAAGAAGAAAATGCAATTTATACTTACAAGATGATTGAGGATTGTTTTGATAAAACAAGAAGAATGACCTTTGCTACAGAAGGGGGGAATATTTATTTCGGTGTGGACTTAGCAGTATCTGCTGGTCCGAGAGCAGATTATGATTGTTTTGTCGTCGTAGAAAGACTTGAAAATGGAAAGATAGTTCTTCTTCATGGAGAAGTTCATAAAGGTTGGAGTATTAAATCTAAGATAAGTAGGATAATTGAGTTAGCAGAAACTTATGGAGAAAAGTTAATTAGCATAATTGTAGACCAAAGTAACATAGGGCAAGCAATTATAGATGACCTTAGAGATTCTGGATTTCCAGTTAAAGCACAAGATTTTCATCCTACTAATAGAAACAAACTTCTTATGAATTTAAAAAAAGTTCTTGAAGAAAAAACTTTAGTAATTCCATTCGACCAGAATGATGCAAATACTCAAGTCTTTGCTCATAAACTCGCACTTGAATTAGTTAAGTTTAAAGAAGTAACTACAGATAAAACAGGTCAAAGACTTGTTGCATCAAAATATATTTCTACTGGTTCTCACGATGATACTGTCATGGCAGTAGCGATGGCGTGTATTGGCGCAGCACAAGAGAAACCATTTGTTAGTTTTATTGCGTCAGCTTAAGGGCGGGCATGTTCCGTAGCGGCGAAAGTCCTTTGCAAGGACTTTGTGAAGGGTGCAACTCCCTTCCCGTCCATTATTTAATTTTTTTAAGAAATGGTTTGTAGATTTTTAATTCATAGAATTCTCCTAACTTTCGTGCTCTTTCTTTGCTTAATCCTAAATCTCTCAATCTACAATAAACGTGTAGAGGATTATCTTTATGTTGAATATATTTAATAATCTTTTCAAGCATAGTATTATAAGAAGCATAAAATTTATAAACTTTAGTTTCTTTCACAAGGTAACTAAAAATGGATAAAAACTCAAAAATATCTAAGTTTTTTGAAAAAAATAAGAAATTATTAAAGATTTCTTTGATTTTTTCAGAAATTTTTATAGATGGGATAGTTTTGAACTTTCTCGTTTTCTGTGTATTTGGTCTTGCTTTTACATGGTATAGTTGGATTGGATGGGGTTTTATTCCTTATGTTCTTGGAGAAGTAATCCCAAGAATCTTTGTTAAATTTAAAAAAAGAGTGAAATAAAATGCCAACAATAATCGAAGCACTTTTAGGACAAGAAGATGTTCTTGATAGTCAAAGTAATTATTCTACTGTGTTTTTAGCGGATAAACCAAAGACAATTAAAGGTGATAAAGCTGACCCTAAAACTGCTTCTGTTGGAAGAAGAGATACTGAGAGAATATCTGGAGTAGAGTTAGAAAGGGCTTACCGTGTAGATTCTTTTGTATTTAACGCGGTTAATGTTGCTGTTCAAATGATTATGTCAGCAGGTTATACTATAAAAGCAAAAAAAGCAGCAGTCAGAAAATTCTTTGAAGAATTTATCGCTAATGTTAGTAAGGTTGGAGCAGATGCTACTTTTGATGAGATGCTTGTAAGAATTTTTCAAGATGCTTATGTTCATGGAGGGGCTTGGGATGAGATAGTTTGGAATGTTGAAGACACAAAACCAGTTGATTTGAAAACCTTAAATCCTGTTGAAATGGATTTTGCAAGAGATGGTAACGGAAATGTTGTTCTTGATGAAAACGAAAAGCCAGTTGGATATGTTCAAAACATTCCGTATGGTGTTAGTGTGGAAGGAAAGGGAGATGAAGTTCCAGAAAGTGTTACTCTTGGTGAGAATAAAATATTTATCCTACCAAAAAGAATTTCATATATTCCTCTTTATACTTTTGGTGCTGGATTTGTTGGAATAGGTAGAGTTGAACCAGCATATCAAGCTACTATTTGGAAACTTAATTTACTTAAAGCAGGGGCAGAATCTACAAGCCGTAGAGGTTTCAGTCCAATAATTGCTAAAGTAGGAAATGAAACTGTTCATCCAACTCCCCAAATGATTCAAGATATTCTTGATAGTGTTAAGAAGTTAGATTTTTCAAGATATATGGCTATGCCTTGGTATGTTGAATTAACGACTTTAGATGTTAAATCAATTGAAACTTATGAGGGTTTTTTGAAATATCTTACTGCTATGCAGAGTGCAGCACTTGGAGTTCCTGTTCCGTTTGTTACAGGATTGGGTGAAGAAACAAATAGAGCTACACTTGGAACTCAATTACAGGTTTTTGAGTTATCATTAAATACAATAGCAAGTAGAATTTGTAGAAGTATTGAAAAATATATTTTCAGACCAATTTCAGAAGCAGAAGGTTTTGATGAGGTTCCTATTATAGAATGGGGATTAATTACAACCCTTCCAGAAAAAGCTAAAATGGGGAATGCAGTAAAAAAAGATAAAGAAATAACTTTTCCCGATAAAACCAATGATGAAAAAAAGAAATTAGAAATGACTGGTTCATCTTCAGTAAGTGGTAATCCTCTCGATACAAGCCATCAAAATCAAGGTGTTTCTTATCCAAAAGATATGACTAAAGGAAAAGTAAAATCTACAAAAAAGAAGAAAGTATAAATCTATAATTTCTTATATAAACCGAAATATTTATATAATAGTTATTCTTCTAAGAAATATGGTTGATAAAATAAATCTTCCAGTAGTTATTCCAGATAGGTTATTAATCTCCCCTGGAATTTGGAATGGTAATGAATATTCTGCTAAAGAAATAGGTGAAGCCTTTGCTAGAACAAGTTGGGATGACAAAAATAAAATCTCTCTTTGGTTAAATCACGACGATAGTAATACAAGTGCATTTGTTGGTTATGTTAGAAATCCCACTTTAGCATCTGAAGGTAGAGTTTTCGGAGACCTTGAATTATGGGATGAAAAAACTGCAACGATATTAACTCAAGCAATGGCGAAGTTTGGAGTTTCTGCTAAAATTAAGGGAGAAGAAGATAAGAAAGGTAAGATGAATAATTTTACATTTGAAAACTTTTCAGTAGTAACTGTTCCTGCATGCAGTGAAGCATATATTAATCTTGCCAAAAAAGAAACAAAACTTGTTTCAAAATATCTTATTTCAGATGATATGGATGATGACATTGATGATATGTTAGGAGATGAAGAATCTAAAATCAAAGTCAGTGATACTAAATCACTTTCAAATAGAGATGTAAGGAGGTTAGAAAAAGAAAATATGGTAGAGGAAAAAAAGGAAGAAGAAGTTGTTGAAGAAAAGGCAGATGAATCAGAAGAAAAAGAACTTTCTGAAAAAGACATGCTGAAATCACTTTGTGAAAAGTTTGATAAATTAGTTACACTTCTTAGTAAGAAACTTGAGGAAGACAAACCTGAAGAGGAATCTAAAGATGAACCTGAAGAAAAGTCTGAACCTGAAGAAAAATCAGAAGAAGAACCAGCTGAAGAAGTTGAAAAAGAAAACAAAGAACTTACAGCAGTCCAGAAAGAATTAGCAGAAATTAAGTTAAAACTTAATGCCCCAAAAAGTAGGACAATTAGAAATCTTTCCTCAAATACTGTTGGAGAGAACGCAAAATATAATGAAGATGAATTTTGCAATCTCTTAGGAGCAACAGATAGACCTATGAAATTCATATAAAATGGAAGAATCAATAAAAGAATTAGCTTATACAACCTCTGGAGAAAATAGAGGTTCAGCTCTTAGTACATCATATCAATTACAGGGAGTTTTATTCTTGAAAAAGATAAAAGATGCGGCTAAGAAAAGACTTTATTTTACTCAAGCATGTTATGTAACTAGTGCACCAAAAGGGACAAAAGATGTTGTAATTCCAAGGAGAACAGCTTATTTAGGTAGTAGTGGTGTTACGGCGGTAGTAGCAGAAGCAGATACTGATATAACTGCAACAACTATGGATAACTTAACTGGTGTAACAATTACCCCAGTAATGAGTTTAGCAAGAATTTCAATTACAAATTATGCCCTTAGAGTTAGTACTCTTGAATTAGTTAGAGCGGCTCAAGAAGAATTGGTTTATTCTATTGGAGATAGAGTAGACCAAGCAGTTGCTACAAAATTTGGAGATGCAACAGCAGCAACAAGTTCTGCAAGAGGAGCACAATGTATTTTAGGTGGAGATGCTACAACAGATGCAACATTAGCAGTTGGTGATATTCTCACTACAGACATAATGGCTAAGGCAAGAAGATACTTGAAATCACCAAAATGTAGATACTGGAGTGGAGGAACTGAAGGAACAAGTTCTCAGGCTAAGAACCCTTGGACTGAAGGACATATGTTATTCATTGGAGATGAGCAAGAAGAATGTCTATTGAAAGATTCACAGTTCACTAATGCAGCAGAATTTGGAGGTAGAGAAGCGATACTTAATGGTCAAATAGCAAGATACTTAGGTACTGACATAATTGTAGCGCCAAATACAGAATCAGCAATCGGGGGTGCAACAGCACCTGATGGAACAACTATGGCAAGTGGAGTAGACATGCATAGATGTATTTTGACTTCTAAAGGAAATGGAGTTGCACTTGTTTGGGGATTAGAGCCACAATTAAACATTGTGCCTAGACCTGAAAGAAGTCAGCAACAAATTATCTTAGAATCAGCATACGCTTGTGGAGTTATTCACGACGACGCTATTGTTTGGATTGACGTTACAGACAAATAAATAAATTTATTTTTTTTAATTTTTTTTATTTATTTTCATATTCAAATGAAAAATTTGGATGGCCCTAACAAGAGTTAGGTGAGATTCGCTATAAAGCGATGGACCCAAAATAGATGTAAGGAGGCAAAAGAAAAAATATGGGAAGATTTGGATGGCACAGTGGAAGTGTTAAACCACAAAATTTACAATCAGGAACTGTAGATATAACTACAGATGGAAGTGGAGATGGTTCTACAGCCGTGACTTTTAAAAATACTTTTAAATCAAAACCAGCAATTATATTAACATCTCAGGAAGCAGATATTACAGGAACTTTAACTGCTGTTTCTCCAGCAACAACTGGATTTACAGCAACAGTGGATGGTTCCGCAGTTACAACTGGTACTTTAACTGTTGGATGGATTGCAATGGATGATAGTGCAAGACATTAAGTCAGGCAATCCAACCATTGAATAAATCAAAATGGAAACAAAACCTGAATTAAAAAAGAAATATAAACAACTTATTAGAGATAGCAAAATTCAAGAAGCAGATAAAATATTGGTGATGATTAGAAATTTTTCAAAGGAAGGAATTAAAGAAGTTAAGGAAGAAGTTAAGGAAGAAGTTAAGGAAGAAGTTAAGATAGATGAATTTGAATTCCTTTTAGAAATAAAAGGCATTGGCAAAGAAACTTTAGATGACATCAAAAAACTTTATCCAACTTTAGAAGATTTAAAAAAAGGATTAGAACAAAATAAAGTTCCTTTAAGAAACGACATAGTCAAAAAATTAGAAAAATCTCTTTTAAAATAAAATGGCAGCATATGGTATTCCAATTTTAGAAACTTTAACCTTAACAGATAGCATCGGAGTTTCAAGATTTACTACTCTTAGTGAAACAATCTCTTTATCAGATGGAGATATTTACATAACTGATAAAACTTTGTCTGAAACAACAATTTTGACAGATTCCTATAGTAGAGTTTGGTTAGCAACTCCAGAATGGACTGAAACACAAACATTAACAGATGCTCTAACTTGGGCATGGGTTTTAGCAAGAACAAGAACCACAGAATCAGTTTCATTAACTGATAGTGTAACATTTTCGCTTATTAGAACATTAAGTCAAACACTTACACTTACCGATGGTGATGGAACAGAATTAATAATTGTATCTCCTAATGGAGGATATATAGCAATTGTATCTGAAGAACCAACACCATCAGCAGCAATAGCAGAAGCGATAAAATTGTTAGAAGAACAAGGAGCACCAAGAAGTCAAACTCAGTTTGTTATGACTTATAATAGTGATTTAGAACTATACACAGTCGCAGCAATCGTAAAAAGGCATTAGATTTAATTTTATTTTTTATTATTTTTTATTTTATTTTAATAATTGTAAGGAGGAGAAGATGGCAAATCAACAAAATTTTGTAAACAAAGGACCAATCGTTAAGATTGTAACAGTTTTACCACCAGTTGGAGATGTGGCAAATGGAGAATTACTTTTCTTAATCTCAGATAGCAAACTTTATCTTAAAGTAACAGCTGGTTATATAAAAACTGCTGCACTAAGTTAAGTGTAACAAGTGTACAGATAGTGATAAGCGAAAGATTTATATATATTAAACATCTTTAATAATCATGGCAGGAATAGAAATTGTCGCAAAAGACAATAAAGGGAATGTAAAGCAAGAATACAAGAAAGAAGAAGGAAGGGTTTTGATAGACAGAGTCGCAAAACCAGAGAAGAAAAAGAAATAAATCATAGTAATTTAAATGGACAGTGAAGAATTGAAGAAACTACTTGAAGACCCAAAGAGGATACTTAACATAGTTAGGGTTTTTCATCAAGTCCTTCACGCATACGACAAAATGGAAGAAGAAAAAGCAAAACCAACTGCGGGGATTCAACAGACCCAAATAAAAGACGAATTAGAAATAATTTGTAAAGACAAAGAAGGAAATATTAAATCACAATTTAAAAGTTAAAATGAAAAAAACATTAATCGGATTAGCATTAGGAACTCTTTTAGCGGCAACTCCAGCAATGGCAGACTATGAATGCAAAGGAACGGGTCCAACAATTTATCAAGAAAATATTGCTGAAGATTGTTTTAGAACAATTGAAGATTATGATGGAGATGGTAAAGGAGATGCAAGAGTAACTTATATTTTTGATAGAGGATGTATTAGAGAAGTAAGAAGAACAACTCCTCCAGCTAACGAAACACTTGAAGAAGCATTTATAAAAGATGTCCTAGCTATTGGAGAATATTTAAAAAGTTTAGAGAGGAAACATGATATTTAAAATTCATAATAAAATTGAAAAGGAGGTTAAAAATGGAAGAAAACACGTTTTTGAAAGGATGGTTTAAGATAGACCACTTTGATAAGCATGGGAATTTAATTGAAACACAAGAAACACCAAATGCAGTAATGAACTTAGGTTTCAAAGAAGTTGCATGTTTAATAGGGACAGACATACTTGCTGGGCACACTGCTTTTGATTACATTGCTGTAGGAACAGGCGTTGGTGCTGCAACAGCAACAGATACTACACTTGGAACAGAAACAACAGCACAAGGATTAACAAGAGCAGTTGGAACAGGAACAAATGTTACTACTACAGTTGCATATGATACTTTCCAGTTAGTTAATTCATTTAGTCCTACAGATAGCGTCGCAGTTACAGAGTCAGGAGTTTTGAATGCTTCATCAGCAGGAGTCTTACTTTGCCGTCAAACTTTCAGCGCAATCAATGTAACTAATGGAGATACATTAACTATTACTTGGAAAGTTAAAGTCGCGTAGTAATAGTCTAAAAAAATAACAAAATGAAACTCGGTATTTGCGTGCCTTTGTATATGGTTGTTCCAGCAAGTTTCGTTGTGAATTTTATTCACAGACTTACTGAACTCCATAATAATGGCAGAAACTACGAAGTAAAAATCTATATGCAGCAAGGGACTGTTATTGATAGGTCAAGAAATATATTAGTAAAAGAAGCATTAAATGATGGATGTGATTATATTATGTTCATCGACGCTGATATGTTACTCCCACAAAATACAGTAGATGACTTAATTGATATGAAACTGGATATTGTTTCTGGACTTTATTTCATGAAAGGAAAACCCTATCTACCAGTAGCGAGACTTAAGAAGAATGAAGAAGATATAGACCACAAATTTTTAGAAGAATTTGAGTTTGGTAAAGTAATGAAAATTGCAGGTGCAGGAATGGGTTGCTGTTTAATCAAAGCAGATGTTTTGAGAAAGATGGAATATCCTTGGTTTAAGTTTGAGTGGAAAGAAATAAACGGAAAGATGGAGCAAATCGCAGAAGACCTTTATTTTTGCGATAAAGCTAAGAAATTAGGATACGACACTTACTTGAATACGGGAATTATCTGTGAACACTTTGGAACTGAAGTTGGGGCAAGTCATTTTTTAATGTACAGAGACGAACTTCTTAGAGATAAGAAAGATAGAGAAGAAGTCATTTCACTTCTTGGCGAACTTGATGGAATTACTGAAGAAGAAGTTTTTGAAAGATTAAAAAATAGATTTGAACTAAGAAACGAAGAATGGGTTAAAGTAAATAAAGACAAACCAGAAGAAGTAGAAAATTATTACATAAACAACAACTATGAAATCTACGACCATTTCCATTGGCATTTAAATGCCAGAAGACAATTTGATAAAAAACTTGTCGCGGAAATAAAAAGAAATTACCCAGATAAGTCAATAGAAATCCTTGATTTTGGATGTGGGGGCGGACAACTCGCTTACATGTTAGCAAAAGAAGGATACCTTGTTACAGCTTATGAACCAAATAAAAAAGCAAATGACTTTATGTCTTTAAGAGTAACTAAAAATAGAGTAAAACTAAAAAGACTAAATCACCCAATTAAGTCAGACTTTAAGAATAAGTATGATGTAATTTTGTGCTTTGATGTTTTGGAACATATACCTGATGATAAGTTTGAGGAAACAACTAATCTTTTGGAAAGTCTAAGAAAACCAGGCGGACAATTTATGTCTACAATATCATTTGGTGCTCAAGAAGTCCATCCTATGCATTATGATTTAACTGACGAAAAAAAGGAATTACTTAATAAGTTACTAAAATTATAATTAATATGGCTAATGATAAAATTTTAGATTTTAAAATTAGCCGTAGCTTTCTTTTTTATTTTTAAATATTTTGAGGTGATAAATGGCTAAATGGCAAGATTCAAAAAAATTATTGATTGGAACTTCAATGGGGATAATTGCATTGTTCTCAGCACTTTTTATGCTAACAGGAGTTGATTACGAATTTACTGGAGACATCCAATGTGGAGAAACCTGTGAATCCTACATTAATGTGACCACTTCTTATTGGAGAATTTGTTTTGATAATTATGATGGAACCAAGTATGAAAATGAAACACTTTTTAAGAAACAAACAAGAAGCAGAACGCTTCATGTTAATTTAGATAAAGTAGATAATGTTATAAAAACAGAACCAGCAGTTCAGGTTGATTGGTTAGTACCAGCACTCGGAGCTGGAAACTGGCGACCTATCAAAGGAGGAGATTGCTGGGA